>NZ_JBHXSK010000017.1:1587-202977 GCF_042716195.1 Streptomyces sp. NPDC058683 | reverse complement strand
ACGAAACGTGCAGGAATTCTGGTCGCCGCCGGTGCGACGGTCGCCGGTCTGCTGGCCGCCGCTCCGGCCCCGGCCGCCGCCAAGCCGGCCGCCGCTGCCGGGAAGGCCGCGCCCGCCGCCGCGGCGCCCGAGGGTCCCGAGCTGGTCACCCTGCGTGGCCCGGCCGCGGCCGTCGCGAAGAACATGAACGCCTCGCTGGAACTGCCGACGGCCACCTCGGTCCGCGCGGTCCCGGTGAAGCTGCTGTTCGACAACCGCATCGTCATCAACAACCACCTGAAGCGCGCCCGGGGCGGGAAGATCTCCTTCACGCACCTGATCGGCTTCGCGATGGTGCAGGCCATCAAGGCCATGCCGTCGATGAACTGGCACTACGCGGAGAAGGACGGGAAGCCCACCCTCGTCAAGCCCGCGCACATCAACTTCGGCCTGGCCATCGACCTGGTGAAGCCCAACGGCGACCGCCAGCTCGTCGTGGCCGGCATCAAGAAGGCCGAGACGCTGAACTTCTTCGAGTTCTGGCAGGCCTACGAGGACATCGTCCGCCGCGCCCGCGACGGCAAGCTGACGATGGACGACTTCTCCGGTGTCACGGTCTCCCTGACCAACCCCGGCGGCCTCGGCACGGTCCACTCGGTGCCGCGTCTGATGCCCGGCCAGTCGGTCATCATGGGCGTCGGCTCCATGGACTACCCGGCGGAGTTCCAGGGCACCTCCCAGGACACCCTGAACAAGCTCGGCATCTCGAAGGTCATGACGCTCACGTCGACCTACGACCACCGGGTCATCCAGGGCGCCGCCTCCGGCGAGTTCCTGCGCGTCGTCGCCAACTACCTCCTCGGCGAGAACGGCTTCTACGACGACATCTTCGAGGCGCTGCGCATCCCCTACGAGCCGGTCCGCTGGCTCAAGGACATCGACGCCTCGCACGACGACGACGTCACCAAGGCCGCCCGCGTCTTCGAGCTGATCCACTCCTACCGGGTCCGCGGCCATGTCATGGCCGACACCGACCCGCTGGAGTACAAGCAGCGCAAGCACCCCGACCTGGACATCATCGAGCACGGCCTCACCCTGTGGGACCTGGAGCGCGACTTCGCCGTCGGCGGCTTCGCCGGCAAGTCGTTGATGAAGCTGCGCGACATCCTCGGCGTGCTGCGCGACTCGTACTGCCGCACCACCGGCATCGAGTTCATGCACATCCAGGACCCGAAGCAGCGCAAGTGGATCCAGGACCGCGTGGAGCGCCCGCACTCCAAGATGGAGCGCGAGGAGCAGCTGCGGATCCTGCGCCGCCTGAACGCGGCGGAGGCCTTCGAGACCTTCCTGCAGACGAAGTACGTCGGCCAGAAGCGCTTCTCCCTGGAGGGCGGCGAGTCCGTCATCCCGCTGCTCGACGCGGTGATCGACTCGGCCGCCGAGTCCCGCCTGGACGAGGTCATCATCGGCATGGCCCACCGCGGCCGCCTGAACATCCTCGCGAACATCGTCGGCAAGTCGTACGCCCAGATCTTCCGCGAGTTCGAGGGCAACCTCGACCCGAAGTCGATGCACGGCTCCGGCGACGTGAAGTACCACCTGGGCGCCAACGGCACCTTCACGGGCCTGGACGGCGAGCAGATCAAGGTCTCGCTGGCCGCCAACCCGTCCCACCTGGAGACGGTCGACCCGGTCATCGAGGGCATCGCCCGCGCCAAGCAGGACGTCATCAACAAGGGCGGCACGGACTTCACGGTGCTGCCGGTGGCGATCCACGGCGACGCGGCCTTCGCGGGCCAGGGCGTGGTGGCCGAGACCCTGAACATGTCGCAGCTGCGGGGCTACCGCACCGGCGGCACGGTCCACGTCGTCATCAACAACCAGGTCGGCTTCACCGCGGCCCCCGAGTCCTCGCGCTCCTCCATGTACGCGACGGACGTGGCCCGGATGATCGAGGCCCCGATCTTCCACGTGAACGGCGACGACCCGGAGGCCGTGGTCCGCGTGGCCCGCCTGGCCTTCGAGTTCCGTCAGGCGTTCAACAAGGACGTGGTGATCGACCTCATCTGCTACCGCCGCCGCGGTCACAACGAGTCGGACAACCCGGCCTTCACCCAGCCGCTGATGTACGACCTGATCGACAAGAAGCGCTCGGTGCGCAAGCTCTACACCGAGTCCCTGATCGGTCGCGGCGACATCACCCTGGAAGAGGCCGAGCAGGCCCTTCAGGACTACCAGGGCCAGCTGGAGAAGGTCTTCACGGAGGTCCGCGAGGCCACCTCGCAGCCCGTCGCGGTGGACGTCCAGGAGCCGCTGGACGGCTTCCCTGTCGCCGTGCCGACGGCGGTCTCCGCGGAGGTCGTCAAGCGCATCGCCGAGTCCCAGGTCAACATCCCGGACTACTTCACCGTCCACCCGCGTCTGCTGCCGCAGCTGCAGCGCCGGGCGGCGATGATCGAGGACGGCACGATCGACTGGGGCATGGGCGAGACGCTCGCCATCGGCTCGCTGCTGATGGAGGGCACCCCGGTCCGGCTCTCCGGCCAGGACTCCCAGCGCGGTACCTTCGGCCAGCGCCACGCGGTCCTGATCGACCGCGAGACGGGTGCCGACTACACCCCGCTGCTGTACCTGTCCGAGGACCAGGCCCGCTACAACGTCTACAACTCGCTGCTCTCCGAGTACGCGGTGATGGGCTTCGAGTACGGCTACTCGCTCACCCGTCCGGACGCGCTGGTGATGTGGGAGGCCCAGTTCGGCGACTTCGCCAACGGCGCCCAGTCGGTCATCGACGAGTACATCTCGGCGGCCGAGCAGAAGTGGGGCCAGACCTCCGGCGTCACGCTGCTGCTCCCGCACGGCTACGAGGGCCAGGGCCCGGACCACTCCTCGGCCCGGATCGAGCGCTACCTCCAGCTGTGCGCGCAGAACAACATGACGGTCGCGATGCCGACCCTCCCGTCGAACTACTTCCACCTCCTGCGGTGGCAGGTGCACAACCCGCACCACAAGCCGCTGGTCGTCTTCACCCCGAAGTCGATGCTGCGCCTCAAGGCGGCGGCCTCGAAGGCGGAGGAGTTCACGAGCGGGCAGTTCCGCCCGGTCATCGGCGACGCGTCGGTCGAGGCCAACGCGGTCCGCAAGGTCGTCTTCTGCACCGGCAAGGTCTACTACGACCTGGAGGCCGAGCGGCAGAAGCGCGGTGTCACGGACACGGCGATCATCCGTGTCGAGCGCCTGTACCCGCTGCCGGGTGCGGAGCTCCAGGCGGAGGTCAACAAGTACCCGAACGCCGAGAAGTACCTGTGGGCCCAGGAGGAGCCGGCGAACCAGGGCGCCTGGCCGTTCATCGCCCTCAACCTGATCGACCACCTGGACCTGGCGGTCGGCGCGGACATCCCGGCCGGCGAACGCCTGCGCCGCATCTCGCGCCCGCACAGCTCCTCCCCGGCCGTCGGTTCCGCGAAGCGGCACCAGGCGGAGCAGGAGCAGCTGGTGCGTGAGGTGTTCGAGGCGTAAGCCTCGGGATCAGTACGCCGAAGGGCCCGGCCCCCGTATCGGGGACCGGGCCCTTCGGCGTCGATACGAAGGCCGCCCGACCCCTCGGCGTTCGTTCCCGCCTCAGCTCGCCTGGGGTTCGAAGTCCCAGTACGGGCGGTTGCGGGCGCGGGCCGAGATGGTGTGGACGTGCTGCACGCCCAGCGCCGCCGCCAGGTCGGCCAGGGCTTCCTGCTCCACCTTCTCGGCCTGCTGACGCGCGCGCAGCCCGCGCAGGTCGGCCGCGTGGGCGACCCGGGCGGACAGGGTGAGCGGGTGGGTACGGCCGAGGGTCTCGGCGGCCAGGGCGACGGTGATCCTGCTCAGTTCGGCCGCGGACTCCATGTCGCCGACAAGGGAGCGCATCGCCGAGGCGTTGACGGCGCAGCCGAGCGTATAGGGGTGGTTCTCGCCCACGGCCGCGGCCATGTCGGCGAGCGCCTGCTCGATCAGGACGTGGGCGTGGTCGCGCTCGCCGACGTTGCGCAGGACCAAGGCCTGGTTGGCACGCGCGCCGATGATGAACGGGTGCCCTTCCGGGAGCAGTTGCTCGTACCGGGCCAGGACGGACTCACTGGTCTCGCGGGCCAGGTCGATGTCACCGTGCTCACGGTGGAAGCAGCTGTGGCTGACAGCGGCGGACAACGTACGGAGGTTCTCCTCGCCGAGTCTCCGCTCGTACCCCTCCAGCACCTGGCTGAGCAGCTCTCCCGCCGCGGCACGGTCCCCGCTCCGCAACTGGCAGAGCGCCAGGTTGTACTCGGCGCGCAGGACGTCCGGATTGCCCTTGCCGCCGACGATCTGGTAGTCGCGCACGTTCCGCAGATGGATGGACTCGGCCTCCGCATAGCGGCCCAGCAGCCTGAGGTCGATGGAGTAGGACACCTCGGAGAAGAGAGTCATGAGGTGGCGGCCCGTCAGCACGAGGCGGCGTGTCTCCAAGGTCTGCCGGTCGGCATGCATGGCCTCCTCGTACCGGCCCATGAGCCGCAGCGTGTATCCCTTGTTGTTCAGGGCGTTCAGGGTCCGGGTGTCATGGTCGCCCAGGAGGTCCCGGTAGGCCGGGTACAGCCAGTCGTCCAGTTCGAGGGCCTCGTGGTAGCGGGCCAGTTCACGAAGGTCGGCCCCCAGCCCGTTGGCCGCCCGGAGGTACTCCAGGGACCGCTCCCCGCCCTGACGCAGGTGCTCCATGGCTTCCCGGTCGATCGCTTCGGTGTCCTCGAACCGGCCCTCCGACCGCAGCAGGTTGGCGTAGTGGTGCGTGGCCTCCCACACCCGCGGATCCGACTCGCCCAGCAGCTCACGCCAGGCGTTGACGGTCCGCCTGCCGAGTTTCCAGCCCGAGGTGTACTCCCCCGCCCACCACATGTACCGCAGACAGTTGAGGACCAGGTTCTGTACTTTGCGGTCCGTGCTGTTGAGGACGTCGGCGTACTTCAGGTGCGGCACGAGCTCCGCGTACGCCTCCCAGTTACGGGTGTCGGTCGGAAGGCCGGGGTCGGCCTCGGCCAGCGCTCGCCGCACCACTTCGATGAACTCCCGCCGGTCCTCCTCCGGCATGTCCTTGCCGACGATCTGGTGGACCATCCGGTGCAGGTACACCGACTCACCAGGCGACGATGCCCAGCCCGCACCGCTCTCGTGGGACTCCAGACGGACCACGGAGTACTGGCGCAGCTGGTTGATCGCCCTGTTCCACAGGAGCGGATCGTCCAGCAGCCCGGTCAGCTGTTCCGGCAGGTCGTCGTGGGACATCTCGCGCAGCAGGCGTACGGGGATGAAGCCCGGCGCGAAGAACGTGCACAGGCGGAGCAGGTCGACCGACTCGGGAACGGTCTCGCGCAGCTTGTTCAGCAGTATCGCCCACGCGGTCTGGAAGGCCAGCGGGAAGTCCGCCGACACCTTGACGACGTCGGGGTCGACGCCGTCCTCCAGCAGGGCGATGTAGTCGTCGACGGAGAGGTCGGAGTCGTTGAGCCAGCCCGCGGTCTGGTCCAGCAGCAGCGGCAGGTCCTCCAGCGCCTCGGCGAGCTGGTCGGCTTCCGGCTCGGTCAGCCGGGGTGCGCGGCGCCTGATGAAGGCCACCGACTCGTCACGGTCGTAGACATTCACCTCCAGCAGCTTGCTGTTGTGCTCGCCCCACTCCGGGTTGCGGGACGTGATGATCACATGCCCGGGGCCGGTCGGGACCAGGTCCCAGATCTGGTCGGGCTCGTCCGCGCCGTCCAGGATCAGCAGCCAGCGGGAGAACGGATCGCCCCGGCGCAGTGAGTCGCGGACCGCCCGCAGCCGCTCTCCGTACTCGTCACCCGTGGACAAGCCGAGTCTGGAAGAGAGTTCGGCCAGTACGCGGCGGTAGGTGACCCTGCTCCCCGCGTTGACCCACCACACCACGTCGTACTCGGACCCGAACCGGTACACGTACTCGGCCGCCAGCTGGGTCTTCCCCACCCCCGACATACCGTGCAACGTCAGTACGCCGGCACCCGCCTCGCTTCCCTGAAGCAGGTGGTACGCGTCGTTCAGCAGCAGCTCGCGGCCCGTGAAGCGGGTGTTGCGGCGCGGTACACCGCCCCACACCTCGGGAATCTCGGCTGGGAAGCGGGGGCCCCGGGGGCCGCGCAGACCGTCGACCGGCGGGCGGCCGTCGGTCAGCAGCTCCAGCCGGTCCAGCAGCCGCCGTTCCGCCTCGTCGGGGCCCATGTTGGTCAGGTCGACCGGTGCCAGTACGGCGATGGCGGAGGGGAGGGGGGCATGGGTGATGGAGACGGCCGCGAACTTGGCGGGGGCCGGCGCGACGACCTCGCGCAGCGCCGCGTTCCACTCCTCGAAGGTCCGGGGACCGAGTTGGAAGTACCACTCACTGACCAGGATGAGAATGCGGCCCTCCGCGAGCGCGAGACCGCGCAGAAGGTCGACCAGAGTCTCCTCCACCGGCGAGTCCCAGCGCACGTAGACGACCCGCACGCCCCGCCGCTCCAGCCTGTCCCCGATCCACGCCGCCCAGGCCCGGTTGAACGAAGCGAAGCTGATCGTGATCGTCTGCCTCACGACCCCCCTTTCGGTCGGCCTGACCGGCGTACGAATTCCAGGCCTGTCACGGCCGCCACGCGTAGCCATGGGCTTCGGACATGCAGTGGCCTCCCCCTGATCGCCAGAAATCGTAGGGCCTCCGCGCAGTTCTCCGGTAGGTCATCGACACAGTGACGACCGGCGGGCGGCGCTTCGTCAGTCTTCCGGGTGCCGGACCACGGGGCCGTGCCGCCGCGTCCACAGGTCTCGCGCCTCCTTCACATGCGCCTCTGCCCTCGCCGTGTGTCCCCGGGGCGCGGGGAACTCGGCCATGCGCTCGTGGGTGGCGACAAGTTGGTCCACGAACCGGCGCCCCCGCTCGGTGAGATCGGAGGATCCGACCAGCGCGGGCAACGCGGCCGCCACCTGGGCGCGGTAGCGCGCGTGCTGCGACCAGGCCGTCTCACGGTGCCCCGGGCGCTCGGCCCGGAGCGCACAGCGCTGGAAGAAGTCGGCCAGTGCCAGATGCGAGTACACGCCCTGCAACAGGCCGTCGTACGGTCGTGGATCCGGGCGCCAGGGCGCGAAGTGGCGTTCCCGCGGCCCGGCGTGGTGCAACACCAGCATGTCGCTGAGCACGGAGAGTTTCGTGTGCTGGAGTTCGTGCACGAGGGTCGCGGCGAACGTGGCCGGAGTGGGTGGCGTGCTGCTGAGCAGCGCTCCGAAGGCCTCGCGCCGCGTCCCGCTGCAACTGCCGGTTCCCCGGGCGTCCGGGCCGGGCCGTGGCGGTTCGGCGAGTGGTACCAGGCAGCGCAGCAGAGCAACGGCTTCGGCCACGCGGTGCTCGCCACCCAGTCGTAGCATGTCGGCCGTCCCCGACCAGGCCTGCAGCCAGCGTTTCCGGCCCGCCTCGTCGAGCGCCGTCGGGCCGCTCAGTTCGTGGTGCCGAGGGCCGCCGTGCGCGGTGCGGTACGGATCCAGATCGTCCAGTGGCATGGGCGGGCCCTCGGGGAGCAGGCCGGGCAAGGCGTATGCGGGGGTCCATCCAGGCGCCACGGACCAGGCGCCGATACCGTCCTCCACCTGGACGGCGACATCCGTCGCGCCCCTTTGACGCAGCGTCAGCCGTCCGTCCGCGCAGACGACGTCGACCGGGACCTCTCCCGGCTCGGCCGTGTGCAGCGCCCCGAGCGACGGCAGCACGAGCACACCGTCCCGGGCGGTCAGCCGTACGGCGAAGGGGATCCCGGCGCGGGCGGCGGCCGCGGCGGCGAGGGCGCTGAGGTGGGCGAGATCGCGTCCGAGTTCGCGGACGCGCCGCTCGGTCGGCGGCCCTGTTTCCGGTTCCAGACCACGCAGGCACTGGCGGGCCCAGGGGCCGACCAGGGGGTGGAGGAGGCGGGCACGCGCGGGGGTCGTCGCGTAGGGCGGCGAGGGATTCCCCCGGTCCGCAGCGGGGATCACCCGGTCGGCTTCCTCCAGCAGGTGCCAGTCCTCCCGCAGCCGGTCACGAGCGCCGGCCGGGAGCGCCGCCGCGTCCGCGCCTTCGACCGCGTCGAGCAGGACGCGCAGCATGAGCAGGCGCCGGGTGTCCTGGTCGCGTACCAGGAGTGCCAGGGTCTCCGGATCGCCTTCGGTACGGCCCAGTGCGGCCAGGGACCGGTCCGGAAGCTCAGGAAACAGCACGGGCAGGGCCCTCCTTTCGGTCGTGGACGCCACCTGGACGGGTACGGGGGCCGTCGCCTTGGCCCCGGTGAGCCGATCGTGCACATGCCGGATGAAGCGCTGCAGGTCGGCGCAGTACACGGAGGGGTTCGCGAAGCCGTGCCCGGCCCGGTAGCGGTGGGCGTAGTGGCCGCCGCCGCAGACGTCGAGCAGTGGACAGGCCCGGCACTGCGCCGAGAGCGCCGCCGCGCCGGCCTGCCGGGCCGCCACCCCGGGATGGCGCAACGCGTCGTCGAAACCGTGCCCGAACACGTCCAGGCCGGTGGCGGCGGCGCCCTCGTAGGCGGACTTCAGCGAGTCGACCTGCTCGATGGATCCGTCGGTCTCCACGACGACCGCGTCGAACGGAGCGAGCCCCAGCGACTCGGTGGCGGCCGGCAGGCCCAGCAGCAGCGCGATGCACTCCTCGAACAGCCGTACCCGTACTTCCCGGCGGCCGGACCGCCACCAGCGGTCGAAGACCGAGCAGAGCCAGTCACCGTAGCGCGTGGCCTCCAGATGCGGCGGCGGCGCGGACCAGTTGCCGTGCGGCAACAGCAGGTCGAGGGCCGGCGGGCGCAGGGCGAGCAGGGACTCGTACGTCTCCACCGGGTCGAGGGCGGGGTCGACGACCGTGAGGACACCTGCGTACGCGTCCGGGAAGCGGTCGGCGACCAGCCGCGCCCCGCGCGAGGCGGCCGGCCAGGAAGGGCGTCCCGCGTGGTCGACGCGGCGGACGTTGTGTGCGGCAAGCCCCCCGTCCAGGCTGATGCCGACCCGGATGCCGTGCCGGGCCAGGGCCGTCATCCGTTCCTCGGTGAGGAGGGTGGCGTTGGTCTGGACGGTGGCGTGGACCGTGCATCCGGCAGGAACGCGGTCGCGTACGAGACCGGTGAAACGGACCAGTGTGTCGACACCCGCCAGCAGGGGTTCACCACCGTGCAGGACGAGCGAGACCGCCGTCAGCGCGTGGCTGCGCGCGTGCTCCGCGATCCGGTCCGCCGTGCGGTCGAGAACCGCGGCCGATGCCGCCGCGGGGCGGCCGCGCCAGGTGTGGTCGGGGCCCTCGTACAGGTAACAGTAACGGCAGGCCAGATTGCAGCGGCCGTGCACTTTGACGATGAACTGCCGGAAGGGAGTGGGCCCGGCGCCGCCCCGTCCGGTCGCGGCACCGGAACCGGCCGCAGCCTCTTCAGACACGTCGGTCACCCCCGCCTCCACGGCCCAACTCGTCCGGCGTGGGCACGCAACGCCCCGCAATGCTTGTCCGATGAGATGTCGAGGCAACCGGATCGGTCGCCTGCTCGATCAGCAGGGCCATCGCGCCCCTCCTAGAACGCGTTGTTGAAACCCCACAGCATCTCGGTCGGCCGGACCGCCCGTTCCGTCAGCTCCACGAGCACCTGCCGCAGGACGGGATGGTCCACCCTTTTCAGTTCCCCCAGGTCCAGCTCCAGCAGGTCCGGCAGCGGCTCCGTCGCCCCGACCGACTCGGCCTCCGACAAGGACTGGTCCCGTGCATCCACCCCAGGTTCCTCTCGCATCGTGGTGTCCCTCAGTCCCGATCCAGCTCCGCCAGTCGCTGCGCCGTCTGCAGCGCGGTGGGCTCACCCGTGCCCACCCAGCCGTCGGGCAGTTGTGACCACAGCGTACGGGCGATCCGGTAGGCCTCGCGGGCGGCCCGGGGGCGGGCGGCCGCCTCGTAGGACATACCCCGCCAGTGGTACGCCTGTGCGCCCAGTTCCACGGCTTCCTGGCGCACGCGGGTCGAACCGGCGTCCCGCCCGGCCGCCCAGGCCGTTTCCGCTGCGGCCCTGAACGCGTCGGCCGCCTCGTCCAGACGGGCGGGCCGCCCCAGGCTTCGGTACGCCTCGAAGTGAACCTGCCCTACTTCGAGCCGGTAGCGAGCCGACAGCAGCGGGTCGGACGCCTCCGCCGCCGCCAGCCCGAAGAGGTACTCGGCCTCCCGGAGGTCGACACGGTCGCCTCGGCCTCGGTAGCGGAGCATCAGCCCACTCCCGAGCAGGAAGAGGCGATCGGCGAGATGGCGGCTGCCCGACGGCGTCTCCGCGCGGCAGTCCCGCAGGACCCGGATCGCCTGGGTCAGCGTCTTGAAGGAGTCCGGACCGGTCTCGGACTCCGCCTGTCGGAGCAGGACTTCGCCCCACTCCGCGAGAGCGTCCGCACGCGTCGGCACATCCCGCGGCATCCCCGCCGCCGCCTGCGCGAAGCACTCCGCCGCCGCCCGCAGCTCCTGCGACTCCCCGGATTCCGCGTACCGCGCCGTTCTGATGCGCCCCGCCCGCACCAGCAGATCCGCGCGCATGCTCCGCTCGCGGGTGAGGGCCAGGCCCCTTTCGACGCACTGCTGGGCCTCGTCCAGGTCACCGAGCGATTTGAGCAGCGCGTCGACCAGGTACAGCAGGACCCGGACGCGCTCAGGGGAGGGCGCGGGCGCGGTGCCGGGATCCGCGCCGCTGTCCAGGTCGCTCTCCACGGCGGTGCGCAGCGACCGCGCGCTCCGTTCCGCGTGGCCGCGGGCCTGTTCGGGGTCGGTCGTCGCATCGGAGAGACGCAGCAGGACGCGGCCATGAGCCAGGGACAGTTCGGGTGAGCCGGGCCGGCGGTCCGGCCAGGCGTCGGAGAACGCCTCCAGCATGCCGACAGCGCTCTGCAGCAGCCCGCTGTCGCCGCCGAGGCTCCATCGCGCCTCCAGCGCGCCGACCCGCTCCAGCGTCAGCCGCAGTGCCTCCCTCTCGTCGATGCCAGGGGCGGCGCAGGCCACCGCGTACTCCTGCTCCGCCTGGAGCAGCAGGTCGAGGGCGCGCGCCCGGTCGCCGCGCCGCCTGCGGTCGGTGGCGGCGGCATACAGCACCCGGGCCAGGATGACCCGTTCGCGCTGGGCGTGCGGCTGGGCCACGGCCCGCTCCGCCGCTTCCTCGGCCTCGCGCAGCAGATCGACGCCGCCCTGCACCTCCCACAGCCGCAGGGTGCAGTTCGCGTACTCCGCCCACAGCTCGGAGTCCGCCGCTACGGGGTCCGCGTGCTCGGTCACCCCGCGCAGCAGCCGCACGGCGTCGATGAGGTCCTGCACCATGCCCTCGGCGTCGAACCGGGCCAGCAGGGCGCGGGCCCGGTCGACGGCCCGCCGGGTGAGGCGTTCGCCGGGTCGTACGGCGGTGTCGCCGCCGTAGGGCCGGAACTGTTCGGGCAGCGGCATGAAGCGTTCCAGGACCCGGGCGGCGACCTCGGCGAAGGGCTGCGGGACCGGGGCCGCGTCGCCGTTGTCGCCGGCCGGGACCGCATGGCCGGTGCCCGGAGGGATGTGCGGCCGTCCGGTGCGGCCGTCGCCGTCGCCGTCGCCGAGCTGGACGAGGGCGAGGGCCGGGAAGTTGACACCGCCCCTGCGGAAACGTCGCTCGATGTACTCCGAGCAGTGCTTGAGGACGAGGAGGGCCTCGTCGCGGCCGAGCGGTTCGAGCAGTGCCTTCTGGACCTCGGGCTCCATCACGTACCACTGGGAGCCGTCCGCGCCCTGGGAGCCGTGGTCCTCGCGGGCGCTGGTGACCAGGCCGCTGAGCAGCACCTCGGCGAGGTCGGAGGGGCCGGATGCGGGCAGCATGGCCCGCTGCACCAGTTGCATCACCGGCAGGCAGAGCGGGGCGGCGGCCAGGTAGACGGCGAGCCGGCCGGCGCGCGGCGAGGCGTTGGACCGAAATCTGACGAGCCTCTCGGCCGGTGACAGGGCACGCCCCGAACGGGACGCCGGTGCGGCCGGCTGGTCCACGCGCGCCCAGCCCACCGCGCCCGGGACCGGTCCGCCGATCCCGGACAGCAGCCTCGCCCACGCTCCGAGCGCCACCGGCTCCGGCGGCAGCACGGGCACCGGCACGGCACCCCGTGGCCCGCCCGAGGTGCCCCCGGACGGGGCGGCCACCCGCAGCAGGCCGGCCCCGCCGAGCGTCTCGCCCCGGCTCAGCCGGCCGTACGTCACCGGCAGCCGGGTGCGGTTCCACATCCGCTGCGGCAGTGGCTGGAGCACGGCGACCGGGCCCTGCCGGGACAGGTGGTGGAGCAGCCGGTGGGCGCGGCCGCTGTGCCACACCGGGCCGACGCAGTCGCTGACCAGGACGGTGATCCGGCGTCCGGTCGGGTCGCTGAGGCGGTCGGTGGTGTGCAGCGGGGCCGCGTGCACGTCCGCGCTGCGGCTGACCGCGGCCGCGCCGTCGGGACCGGTGTGCAGATGACTCACCTGGATGTCTCCGAAGGCGCCCAACTGGCCGAAGATCTGGGCCAGTTCGTCGACCATCCGGTCCCAGACCCGCATCGAGGTGGAGGCGTCCACGATCAGTTGCAGTTGGGCGTCGCCCCGGGTCACCGCACGGTACACGGGCAGGATCAGGCCGCCCGCCCGCGCACTCCGCTCGGCGGTCGCCGTCTCGTCCAGTTCGGTGCGCAGCGGCGGTGCCGCGGTGCGGTAGGCCTGCAACGGCCGCAGAGCCCGCTGGAGTTCGAGTGGCGCGGGCAGGGCGGGGGCGGCGGGCACCCCGAACGGCACCCCGGCGATCCGCCCCGCGGACCCGCGCCCGGTGCCTTGCTCCTGCGGCATGGGGTGGAGGGACAGCGTGCGGTCGGCTCCGGGGGCCATGGAGGTCATCGCCGACGGCCGGCGCGCGTCGCCAGGGGATTCCGGGGACGCGACGGCCCCCCGCGGGTGCTGCGGCGGCAGGACGGGCCCCTTGCCGTCCGACCTCAACGGGGCAGAGCGTGTGGCGAAATCCGGGCCCGCCGGCTGGTCCGTCTCCGCCCCGGCCGCGGGACGGGCGAACCGGGCCAGCCAGAGGGCGTCGCGCAGCCCCTCCAGGTCGGGATCGAGCCCGACACCCCGCATCCGGCGGACGAGTTCGGCCAGGGGGCCGCCATCAGCGCCGTCCAGCTCCGGGTCGGGTGGGACGGGGCCGTGTCGGGATGCTGCCTCCGGCATCAGCGGCTCACCTCAGGCGGTCCAGGCGCTGGATGAGCAGGTCGGCGAGGCGGTAGCGGCTGGGCGGGGCGGCCGAGTCGGTGAGGTAGATGGCGTTCAGCAGCTGGTCGGTGGCGAGGAGTTCGCTGCGGGAGCGTTCCAGGAAGAGGTTGATCAGGTCGTCGCCCGCGCGGGCCGCCTCGTCGCCGAGGTGGGCGCGGACGAAGGTGGCGAGGCGGCTGTGGTCGGGGCGGTCAAGCTCGAGGTGGATGCAGCGGCGCATCAGCGGGGCCGGGAACTCCCGCTCGCCGTTACTGGTGAGCACGACGAACGGGAAGGCCCGGCAGCTCACCCGGCCGTCGCGGACCCGGACCTTGGTGCCGTCGGCGGTGAGCACCTCGGCCTCGCCGTCCGGCAGCCGGTCGGCGATCCGCTGCAGCTCGGGTATCTCGAACTCCCCTTCCTCCAGCACGTTCAGGAGGTCGTTGGGCAGGTCGATGTCGCTCTTGTCGAGTTCGTCGATCAGCAGCACGCGCGGAGTGTCGGAGGGGAGCAGGGCGGTGCCGAGCGGGCCGAGGCGGATGTAGCTGCCGATCGCCTCCATGGCACCCGGGCTGCCGCCGGCCGCGCTTCGGCTGCCACCGGCCGCGCTTCCCCCACGCTCGGATTCGCCCGAGCGGGAGGTGCCCCCATCGCCCTGCGCGGCGATCTGGACGTCCTGGAGGCGGGCGATGGCGTCGTAGTGGTACAGGCCGTCCAGGAGCGTGGAGCGGCTGACGATGGACCAGCGCAGCACCTCGCCCAGGCCCAGTTCGTGCGCCACCGAGTGCGCGAGGGTGCTCTTGCCCGCGCCGGGACTGCCGGTGACGAGGAGCGGGCGGCGCAGGTACAGCGCAGCGTTGATCATCTCCAGCTCCTCGGCGCCGGGCCGGTGCAGCTCGGCCAGGTGCCGGTACCCGCCGAGCCTGCGGTCCCGGGAGCCGTCGCCATCCGCCGCGTCCCGGCCGGAGAAGTCCCGCCAGGGGGGCGGCGGGGGCAGTCGGCTCATGCCGTCGTGGGGTTCCCCCGCACCTCGGTAGATGAGCCACTCACTGGATTCGGTCATGTCCGGCCCTCGTCGTCACTCGTCCGCCCCGTCCCCAGGGCAGCCGTCGAATCTGCTTCACGTTATCGACCTTCAGTAGCCCTGATAAGGGACTCACATCGGCGCGTGATGTGTTCACGGTGCCTCCAGCAAGTCGCCCGATCCGGGCAGGGGTTGATGCGGGTCGTCATACATGAGGGTGATGCCGTGGGCCCAGAACGCCTCCGTTCGCCCCTCGCGCAACTGGTCACGCAGACCGTGCACCACTCCGGGCAGTTCCCCGGCGTCGGCCGCACCGTCGACGATCATCCGGGCACCGCGGTGGAACTCCCCGCAGACGGAGTCGGTCGGGCGTCTCCAGCGGCGCCACAGCACCACCCCGTACCCCGCCTGGACGATCCGGACGAGTGCGATGGCGTCATCCTCGTAGCGCCGGTCGCCCTCGCGGCACAGCACCGGGATGGTCCCGGGCGGGAGGCCGCGCAGCTCCGACACGCCCGGCACGGGCAGGCGCACCGCGTCGTCGCAGTCCACTATCTCGGCCCGGGGCCTGTCCCGGCCATGCACCCGGAGCCAGCGGTCGCGGCGGTCGGACTCCAGGTAGTCGCCGGGGAGTTCATCGCCGTACCAGCCGTCCTCCCCAGGCAGTTGGTCGCGGTCCGAGCAGCGGACCAGGACCGGCCGTTCGACGCCCAGTACGTCGGCATCGGGCCGCAGGCGCCACTCGTCCACCGGCAGGTCGAGCATCCGGTGCGGCAGGGCGGTGTACAGCGGGACGGGCCGCCCGGGCTCGTCACAGCGCCGGAACGCCTCGGCGAGCGGCCCGGCGAGACGGGCGGCGAGGTCGACGAGGTCGACGCGCTGCCCCTCGTCAAGCCGGGTCACCTCGCCGTCCGGCCGTACCACCGCGACCGACCAGTCGCAGTGACCGGGCTCCCAGGCCAGATCCTCGACTTCGAGCAGGACGGAGAGCTGGACGGCGAACGGCTCCCGTGCCGCACCCCCGCTCCGGTACTCGGCACGGCCACGGCCGCCCCGCTCGCGCAGCCGGTCGCCGAGGTGCTGGGCGCGTCTGCGGGCGAGGTCACTGCGCCGGCCACTGCCCAGGCCGGTCGCGGCCCGCTTGATCCACTCCCACAGGGCGTCTTCGGCATCGAGCACGAAGGGCGTCGCCGGACGCTCGGCGGCCAGAACCCGCATCGCGTAGTCGACGACGAGCGGGAGCACGCCGTCCTGCCGCACGTTCTCGTAGAGCGCGCCGAGGCCGTCGCGCCAGCCGCGCGGTGCGGGCGACAGCATGGGCAGCCGGAAGTCCGGCAGCGACTGGAGGATGTCGAGCAGCCCGCGGGTGCTGTCCGGGGGCGGCAGGTCGGCGAGCCGACCGAGCAGCTCGACCCGCTCGTACGGGCTCAGGGCATGACCCGGGCGGGCGCCCAGTTCGGCCTGGAGGTCGGTCCAGGTACGGCGCCCGGAGCCGGTGGGCTGCTGACGGTCGCGGTGGTAGCGGTCGTGGGCGTGCCAGACGGCTTGATAGAGATCACTCTGGTACGAGTTGCCCCGATATGGTTCATTCACGTACGGTTCACTGCCGTACAGGTCGTTCTGATGCCGACCGTCCGACCGGGCGCCCGGTGCCACCGGAAGGGTGCGCAGCCGCTCGATACCGATCGACGTGCCCCCCGCCCCGTGGTCCGAGCGGGACTTCAGCACGCCGACGACCTCGCCGCGCACCGGGTCGATCACGGGCCCGCCCGAGACACCGGGCGGGAGTTCGTTCTCACCGAGGCGCATCTGGGAACCCTCGGACCAGCCGCCGATGGTGCCGCGCACGGCCAGAAGGCCGTCCACCGGCTGCGGCTGTCCCTGGACGGTGGTCCAGCCCGCATAGAACACCCGCCCCTCGGTGTAGTGCGGCGTCGGCCGTTCGGAGACGTACAGGCACTCGTGGTCCACCGGCTCGCGCAGCCGGACGAGCGCCAGATCGGGGGCGAGCCAACTGCCCCGTACGGAGCGGTCGACGTGCTCCGGAAGGGTCGCCGCGACCTCGCCGGGTACGGCGCACGGCTCCACGAAGGGACCGGGCCGATAGATCACGGTGACCTCGCCCCCTTCCCCCCCGTCGACGACATGGGCACAGGTCAGCACCCAGTTCGGTGCGATGAAGAAGCCACTCCCGAGGAACCCCTCGGACTCGTCCGGGGAATACCCGGCACCTGTGCGATGGATGCGGACGGTGGCCGCCGTCACGAGTTCACGCAGCGCGGAGTGGGACGGGTCCCGGCCACCGAGTGCGCCCCTGTCCTGCCAGTCCGTCATTCCGCGCCCCCGGCCCCCGAGATCCGCGCCCACACCGGGGTACCGTCCGGCAACCGCACCTGCGCGATCCGCGTGGTGTCCTGTTCCATACGTTCCCCGTCCCCCCTTCCCGCGTGTCCCGCACGGGAAGACATCGCCGTTCCCATCCACCCCACCCACGGGAAAGGAGTCCTTCCCCCCTCGGGCGAGCCCTACCCATCACCGGCGGCACACCTTTGCCATCCGCCTAGGCTGGTAGACGCCCACCACCGGGCACCCACACATGCAGGCAGCAGGAGAGCAACCCATGTACTTCACCGACCGAGGTATCGAGGAACTGGAGAAGCGGCGCGGCGAGGAAGAGGTCACCTTCGAGTGGCTCGCGGAACAGCTCCGCACGTTCGTCGACCTGAACCCCGACTTCGAGGTCCCGGTGGAGCGCCTGGCGACGTGGCTGGCCCGGCTGGACGACGAGGACGAGGAGTAGGACGCCCCTGCGAAGCGCCCCGTCAGGGGCGCGGGACTGCATCCGACATGCGGCCACCGCCGCGTGGGCGCGGGCAGCCACCGCCGCGTGGGCGCGAGCAGCCACCACCGCGTGGGTGCGGCCCGCCTCCACCGGCCCGCGGCCGGAGTACGGCCCCGTGCCCCCGGCCGGTCGTCGGTCAGTCCCGCGGAAACACCGTCTCGTACGACAGCTCCAGCGCCCCGTGGGCCGTCAGCACCGCCCCCAGCGCGGCCCACGCCACGCTGCGCCGCCGCAGCCCCCACGCGGCGGCCGGCAGCCCCACCGCCACCTCGGCCAAGGCCAGCCGATGTGCCCTCGGCAGGCATTCCGCGCCCGGCGGCGTACGAGTCCCGGCCCCCGGAGGCCGGGAAACGGCCCTGGATTCATCCGTCGACATGGACACACCGTAAGCAATTAATCCATCTATTGCCCGATATGCGACCGTCATGAGCTCCCCTCGGAGTCAACCCCGAGCCCAACCGGCCACACGAAAGGGTGTCTTGACTTCCAGCGTCCGCGATATATCGTGTTTACGGAAGACGCGATATGGCGCGAGCCGTGCATGCGCGTCCGTGTCCAGCCGTCATGCCCGGCCGAGGGAGGTCCGCACCATGTCCGAGTGGTCCGTCGCTGAGCCCAGGAAGCTCACCTTCGACACCCCCGTGAGCGATCTGCACGTGCGCATCGTCAACGGAACAGTCAACGTCGTGGGCACGGACGAGGGTTCCGCCCGCCTGGAAGTCTCCGAGATCGAGGGCCCGCCCCTGATCGTCACGCACCAGGGCGGCACCCTCACGGTGGCCTACGAGGACCTGCCCTGGAAGGGCTTCCTCAAGTGGCTCGACCGCAAGGGCTGGCGGCGCAGCGCGGTCGTCTCGCTCGCCGTCCCCGCGGACACCCGCGTGGAGGTGGGCGTGGTCGGCGCCGCCGCGGTCGTCTCCGGGATCAGCGGTACGTCGGTGGTCAAGGGCGTCACCGGTGACACGACCCTGGTCGGCCTCTCCGGCGAGGTCCGCGCGGACACCGTCTCCGGGAACCTGGAGGCCCAGACCGTCACCGGTGACCTGCGGTTCAACTCCGTCTCCGGCGACCTGACCGTCGTCGAAGGCTCGGGCTCCGCCGTGCGCGCCGACTCGGTCAGCGGCTCGATGATCATCGACCTGGACCCGGACGGCCCGACGGACGTCCGGCTGACCAGCGTCTCCGGCGAGATCGCCATCCGGCTGCCGCATCCGGCCGACGCCGAGGTCGAGGCCAACACCGCGAGCGGCACGATCTCCAACGCCTTCGACGGGCTGCGGGTGCACGGCCAGTGGGGCGCCCACAAGATCACCGGCCGCCTCGGCGCGGGCACCGGCAAGCTCCGCGCCACCACGGTCTCCGGCTCCATCGCCCTGCTGCGGCGCCCGCCCAAGGAGGACGACGACGAGAAGGACGCCTGGGAGGCCGACCCGAGGACCGGCCCCTCGGGATCGACGGGACCGACGGGGACGACAGGGCCGGCCACCCCCTCCGCGCCCGCCGCCCCCTCCGCCGGCTCCGAGTCCGAGACCGGTTCCAAACCCGGGTCCGAGTCCGGCTCCGGCTCCGCAGCCCCGGCCGACGGTACGACCGACAAGAAGGTGCTCTGACATGCCTCCCGTCTTCGCCCACGGCCGCCTTCGCCTCTACCTGCTGAAACTGCTGGACGAGGCCCCGCGCCACGGCTACGAGGTGATCCGCCTGCTCGAAGAGCGCTTCCAGGGCCTGTACGCCCCGTCGGCGGGCACCGTCTACCCCCGCCTCGCCAAGCTGGAGGCCGAGGGCCTGGTCACCCACACCACCGAGGGCGGCCGGAAGGTCTACGCCATCACGGACGCCGGCCGCGCCGAACTGGCCGACCGCAGCGGCGAGTTGGCCGATCTGGAACTGGAGATCCGCGAGTCGGTGGCCGAACTGGCCGCGGAGATAAGGGCCGACGTACGTGGCGCGGCCGGCGATCTGCGCCGCGAGGTGCGAGCTGCCGCCTCCGAGGCCCGGCGCGGCAGCGGGACGGGGACCGGGGACTTCGGCGACCTCGGTGACGGGGAGTCCTGGCGGGCCGCCAAGGAGGAGATGCGGCGCGTCAAGCAGGAGTGGAAGGAGCAGGCCCGCCGCGCCAAGGACGAGAGCCGCCGGGCCCGCGACGAGGCCCAGCGGGCCCGCCGGCAGGCCCAGGAGGCCCAGGCCCGGGCCCGGGCCCAGGCTCAGGAGGAGATGCAGCGCATCGCCCACCGGGTGCAGGAGCACGTCCAGGACCACTTCACACGCGGTGACTGGCCGACAGGGGTCCGCGAGGGCCTGGCCGAACTCGCCAAGGAGTTCGGGGAGTTCGGAAAGGACTACGGCAAGGACTTCGGCAAGGACTTCGGCTTCGGGGGCCGTACCCCGCCGCAGCCCGGATCAGGCCCGGACCTCCGCAAGCCGACACCGCCCCAGGCGCCGACACAGACACCGACACCGGAGTACTCGGAGACCCCGGAGGACTTCCCGGCGCAGTACGTCCCGGAGTGGGCGCAGGGCGGCGAGACCGGCACCGGCGACCCGGCCCGCGACCTCGACCGGCTGCTGGACCGCTTCCGCGACGACATCCGGGACGCGGCCCGCGACCACGGAGTCACCGCGGAGCAGCTCGGCGACACCCGCCGCCACCTGTCGACGGCGGCGGCCCGCATCGGAGCGCTGCTGCGCGGCCCGAAGTCCTGAGGAACGGGCGAGCGACAGCGGGCCGCCCACACACGGCCCGCTTCCCGTCCCCCTCGCGCAGGACTTGGCCGCTCTCCCTCCGCGCAGGAGTCGGTCAGGAGTTGGTCAGGACGATCTTCCCGAACTGGTCGCCGGACTCCAGCCGTGCGAAGCCCTCGCGGGCACGGTCGAGCGGGAGCAGTTCGTCGATGACCGGGCGTACCCCGGTGGCGGCGCAGAAGGCGAGCAGGTCCTCCAGCTCGTCCTTGGTCCCCATGGTCGAACCCACGACCTTCAGCTCGAGGAAGAAGATCCGGGTCAGCTCGGCGTGCGAGGGCCGGTCGCCGCTGGTGGCGCCGGAGATGACGATGGTGCCGCCGGGTCGCAGCGACTTCACCGAGTGGGACCAGGTGGCGGCGCCGACGGTCTCGATCACGGCGTCCACGCGCTGCGGCAGCCGGGCGCCCGGTTCCACCGCCTCGACGGCGCCCAGTTCCAGGGCCCGCTTCCGCTTCGCCTCGTCCCGGCTGGTGGCGAAGACGCGCAGCCCCGCGGCCTTGCCGAGCACGATCGCGGCGGTGGCGACCCCGCCGCCCGCGCCCTGCACGAGGACCGAGTCACCGGGACGGACGCCCGCGTTGGTGAACAGCATCCGGTACGCCGTCAGCCAGGCGGTGGGCAGGCAGGCGGCCTCCGCGAAGGAGAGCTCCTTGGGCTTGGGCAGGAGGTTCCAGGTGGGTACGGCGACCTGCTCGGCGAAGGTGCCCTGGTAGCGCTCGGTGAGGATGGACCGGGGCTCGTTCGGCGCGACCCCGTGGCCGGTCTGCCCGATCACGGAGTGCAGGACGACCTCGTTGCCGTCCGCGTCGACACCGGCGGCGTCACAGCCGAGGATCATCGGCAGCCGGTCCTCCGGGAGGCCGACGCCGCGCAGGGACCAGAGGTCGTGATGGTTGAGGGAGGCGGCCCGGACGTCGACGGTACTCCAGCCGGGGCGGGCCTCGGGGGCGGGACGGTCCCCCAACTCAAGGCCGGAGAGCGGCTGGTCGCGGTCGATTCGGGCGGCGTAGACGGCGAACATAAGGCCGACGATAGGTTCCCGGGGCCGAGGGCGAAACCGGGGACCGCTGTGACACATCCCCTCTTGCGCACAGCGCCCCGCAAGGGGCGCGGGGAACTGCGCGACCAGCCCCCACCCACCAGCACCCGACAACGGCTGAGGCCACCCCCCTGCAGGGGTCTGGGGGCGGCAGCCCCCAGGACGACGGCAACCTCGTAGGCACCCGATCGGGTGGGCGGGTGGGCAAAGAAATGGCCCCGCCCAAGGGGGCGGGGCCATTCGAGTCACCGTCGGGCGACGCCCTCGGCCCGCGCGGCCGCGGCCACCGCCGCAGTCACCGCCGGCGCGACCCGCTCGTCGAACGGCGACGGAATGACGTAGTCCGCCGCAAGATCGTCACCGACGACCGACGCCAGCGCCTCCGCCGCCGCGATCTTCATCCCCTCGGTGATCCGGGAGGCCCGCACCTGGAGCGCGCCCGCGAAGATCCCGGGGAACGCCAGCACGTTGTTGATCTGGTTCGGGAAGTCCGACCGCCCGGTCGCCACGACCGCCGCGTACTTGTGGGCGACGTCGGGGTGCACCTCCGGGTTCGGGTTGGCCATGGCGAACACGAACGCGCCTTCGGCCATGGAGGCGACGGCCTCCTCCGGGACCGTACCGCCGGAGACGCCGATGAAGACGTCGGCGCCGGCCAGCGCGTCCTCCAGGGTGCCCTTGAGCCCGGCCTTGTTGGTGAACCCGGCGACCTCACGCTTGACGGGGGTGAGGTCTTCCCGGTCGGCCGAGATGATGCCCTTGCGGTCGGCCAGGGCGACGTCCCCGATGCCGGCCTCGACCAGCATCTTGGCGATCGCGACCCCGGCCGCGCCGGCGCCCGAGATCACCGCCCGCAGCTGGCCGATCTCCCGCCGGCTGAGCCGCGCCGCGTTCCGCAGCGCCGCCAGCGTCACGACGGCCGTACCGTGCTGGTCGTCGTGGAAGACCGGGATGTCGACGCGCTCCTGGAGCTTGCGCTCGATCTCGAAGCACCGCGGTGCCGAGATGTCCTCGAGGTTGACCCCACCGAAGGACGGGGCGAGCCGGACGACGGTCTCCACGATCTCGTCGACGTCGGTGCAGTCGAGGGCGATCGGGACCGCGTCCACGCCGCCGAACTGCTTGAAGAGGATCGCTTTGCCCTCCATCACGGGGAGGGAGGCCTCGGGGCCGATGTCCCCGAGGCCGAGCACGGCCGTGCCGTCGGTGACGACGGCCACGACGGACGACTTCCATGTGTAGTCGTTGACCAGCTCGGGCTGTTCCGCGATCGCGGTGCACACGCGCGCGACTCCGGGCGTGTACGCGAGGGAAAGGTCGTCCTTGTCACGGATCGGCACGGTGGCCTGCACGGCCATCTTGCCGCCGCGGTGCAGCGCGAACGCCGGATCGAAGGAATCGAGGGGCTCGGCCCCACCGTCCTGGTCCGAATTGCCCGGCGTGCTGTCGCTGCGAGGATTGACGATCTCCGCTGCCACTTGTCTTACCCCTTAGGTATGCATGGTTGAGGGTCGGCCACTCCCGGTGAGGGAGTGGACGGGCACCGCGCAGGGCCCGAACACTGATACGTACGAGTGGCACGTACGAGCACCTGCGCGACGGGCGCGCCGCACACGCGCCCTGGAGCCCCGGATGAGGGGTGTAAAGAACCTTCTTACCGGACGGACAGCGCTCACGACGAGTCGAATAGGCGCAAGGTCACATCACGGATGTCGTAGGCAGCCGACAGATGAGCGGCAGAGTGACCGGTGAACGACGACGGGGCACCGCCCCGGATGAACCGGCGGTGAACCGAAGATCTTCCGGCCGGAAGGTCGGATTCCCGCAGATGTGCGGGACGGCGGGCCCGGGAAGGACCGGCCCGACGCGTCACGGGGGTCACCCGTTATCCGATTTTGACATGGTGACACGTCTGCTTGGAGCAATCCCAATGGCAGGATGCCGTAAACCCACGAGGTCGCGACACCCGAAGGTGTGTGTTTCCGTCGACCCATCGGCATATCGACATATCAGACACATCGGTATATCGGCTTGTTCAACCCACCGCCGGAGGAACCCACCATGACCGCAAGCTTCACCCGTCGTACCACCGCCTCGCACTCCAGGATTGCTGCGTTCGGTGCGATCGCGGTCGCTGGCACCCTGATCCTCACCGGCTGCGGTGACCAGACGGACAAGGGCAGCGACAGCGGCTCCTCGTCGACCTCCTCGGCCCCGCTGGCGAGCAAGCTGCCGGACGACATCCGCAAGGCCGGTGTGATCAAGGTGGGCTCCGACATCGCCTACCCGCCGGTCGAGTACATGGAGAGCGGCAAGGCCGTCGGTGTGGACCCGGACATCGCGGAGGCGCTGGGCAAGCAGCTGGGCGTGAAGTTCGACTTCCAGAACGGCAAGTTCGACCAGCTGATCGTGGGTCTGCAGTCCAACCGCTTCAACGTGATCATGTCGGCGATGAACGACACGAAGGACCGCCAGGACGGCATCGACTCCGACACCGGCAAGAAGGTCGGCAGCGGTGTCGACTTCGTCGACTACTTCACCGCCGGTACCTCGATCCTGGTCCAGAAGGGCAACCCGAAGGGCATCAAGTCCCTGGACGACCTGTGCGGCAAGGTCGTGGCCCTGCAGAAGGGCACCACGTCCGAGGGCATCGCCAAGGCGCAGAGCGAGAAGTGTACGAAGGACGGCAACAAGGCCATCACGCTCCAGACCTTCGACACCGACCCCGAGGCGCTGCTCCGTCTGAAGCAGGGCGCCTCCGTCGCCGACCTGAACGACTTCCCGGTGGCCGCCTACAACGCCAAGACGTCCAACAGCGGCAAGGACTTCGAGGTCGTCGGCGAGCAGATCGAGGCCGGCCCGTACGGCATCGCGGTCAGCAAGGAGAACACCCAGCTGCGCGACGCGCTCCAGGCCGCCATGGCCGCCATCATCAAGAACGGCGACTACCAGAAGATCCTGGAGAAGTGGAACGTCACGCAGGGCGCGGTCACCGAGGCGAAGACCAACGGCGGCTCCTGAGCGGCCCGGCACGACTGAAGGGCCGTCACTGTGACTGACATGGTCGACAAGACTCCGGCGCCGTCCGTGCCGCCGGAGCAGATCAAGGCCATCCCGGTGCGCCACTACGGACGCTGGGTGTCCGGCGTCGTGGTCATCGTCCTCGTGGTGCTGATCGGGATCGCCTTCTCCAACGCGAAGATCAACTACAACGTCATCCCCGACTACCTCTTCGACCCGGACATCGTGTCCGGCGCCTGGACCACGCTCTACATCTCGGTGCTGGCCATGGTGCTCGGCGTCGTCCTCGGCGTGATCCTCGCCGTGATGCGGCTGTCGTCGAACCCGGTCACCAGCACGGTGTCCTGGTTCTACATCTGGTTCTTCCGCGGCACCCCGGTCCTGGTCCAGCTGCTGCTCTGGTACAACATCGCGCTCGTCTTCCCCATCCTGAACCTGGGGTTCTACAAGGACGAGATGAACCAGGTGATGACGCCGGTCCTCACGGCCCTGCTGGGACTCGGCCTGAACGAGGCCGCGTACATGTCGGAGATCGTCCGCGCCGGCATCCAGTCGGTCGACGAGGGGCAGACCGAGGCCTCGCACGCTCTCGGCATGACCCAGGGCCAGACGTTGCGCCGGGTGATCCTCCCGCAGGCCATGCGGGTCATCATCCCGCCGACCGGCAACGAGTTCATCAACATGCTGAAGACCTCGTCGCTGGCCTACGCGGTCCAGCTGCCCGAGCTGATCAAGAAGGCGAACGACGTCTCCAGCGCCTCGCTGGCGGTCGTCGAGATGTACTTCGTCGCCTGCATCTGGTACCTGTTCCTGACCACGATCTTCAGCATCGTCCAGTACTACATCGAACGCCGTTACGCCCGCGGCTCCTCGCGCAACCTCCCGCCCACCCCGCTGCAGCGGCTGCGGAAGAATCTGGCCCAGTGGGGTTCGTTCCGCCGCCCGGAGGTGGCCCGATGACCGGTCTCGCCAAGGACATCACCCCGCCGAGCAGCGGCGCGCCGATGGTCAGGGCCGAGGGCGTGCACAAGTCGTTCGGTCTTGCGCACATCCTCAAGGGCATCGACCTGGAGGTGCTGCCGCGCGAGGTGTTCTGCCTGATCGGCCCGTCCGGTTCCGGCAAGAGCACGTTCCTGCGGTGCATCAACCATCTGGAGAAGATCAGCGCCGGCCGGCTGTACGTCGACGACCGTCTGGTCGGCTACCGCCAGCACGGCGACAAGCTCTACGAGCTGAAGGAGAAGGAGGTCGCGGCGCAGCGACGGGACATCGGCATGGTGTTCCAGCGCTTCAACCTCTTCCCGCACATGACGGCCCTGGAGAACGTCATGGAGGCGCCGGTCCAGGTCAAGCGCGAGTCCAGGGCGGTGGCCCGGGAGCGCGCGGAGCGGCTCCTGGACCGGGTGGGCCTCGGCGACCGCAAGGGCCACTACCCGGCGCAGCTCTCCGGCGGCCAGCAGCAGCGCGTGGCGATCGCACGCGCGCTCGCCATGCAGCCGAAGCTGATGCTCTTCGACGAGCCGACCTCCGCGCTCGACCCGGAGCTGGTCGGCGAGGTCCTGGACGTGATGCGGGACCTGGCCGAGGACGGCATGACGATGATCGTCGTCACCCACGAGATGGGCTTCGCCCGCGAGGTCGGCGACAGTCTGGTCTTCATGGACGACGGCGTGGTGGTCGAGTCCGGCCACCCGCGCGACGTCCTGACCAACCCCCAGCACGACCGCACGAAGTCGTTCCTGTCGAAGGTGCTGTAACAGGACTACGGCCGACGACACCGAAGGGGCGGTACGACTCTGCTCGTACCGCCCCTTCGGTCTGTCTACTTCACGGCGAGCAGCAGTGTGTCCGAGGGCGAGCACCACACCGCCCGGGCCTCCCCGAACCCCTTCTCCCGCAGCACGCGCGCGTGCCAGGCCGCCGCGGGCATGTCACCCTCCGCGTGCTCGCCGTAGATCTCGAACCGGCGGGCCGTCGGCCCGGCCAGTACCGGGTCCTGCGCGGCCAGCTGCCACCACTCGGCCCAGTCGAGCGCCCCCGACTCCTTGGCCTGATCCATGCGGAGATGCCGCTGCGCCCGTTCCGCCGCGTTGATCCGGGGCGTGCTGTCGTCGATCATGTGGTCCGCGTTCATGAAGACACCGCCGTCGCGGACGAGTTCCGCGACCTGACCGTAGAGGGTCGCGAGGGGTTCGCTGTGCAGCCAGTGCAGGGCCGTGGCGGTCAGGACGGCGTCGTAGGAGTCGTACGGCAGCCTCGCGGGCCATTCGGGGTCCTTGAGGTCGGCGGTGACGAACGTGACCCGTTCGTCGCCCTCGAAGGTGCCCTCGGCGATGGCGAGGAGGGCCGGGTCGAGGTCGACCCCGACGCTCACCGCCGCCGGGAAGCGGGCGAGCAGCCGGGCGGTGATACTGCCGGTGCCGCACGCGAGGTCGAGGATCCGCGGGGCCGTGCCCACGAGCGCCTCGACCATGTCGAGCATGATCCGGAATCGTTCCTCACGGTCCGGCATGTACCACTCCTGCTGCCGGTCCCAGCTCTTCTGCCAGGCGCCCCAGTCGGTCCCGGTCGTGGTCGTCTGCGCGTCCGTCATGGCAACCCTCCGCAGCACAAGTCCCGTAATACCCTGGAAGTGCGATCGGCTGTTACCCGACCGCACCACTGACCGTAGAGCACCCCCGTAAGGACTACAAGTGGAACTGGCCTATTACTCGGACTACGCCGTCCGACTCGTGAACAGCGAGGAACCGGCCCGGGGCAAGGACTCCCTGACCTCGGTCGAGGCCGTCCGCGACCTCTTCGGGGTCAACGCGTCGGCGGCCCGCCGTACCACCGACGCCGATGTCACCCGCTTCCGCTCGGTACGGGCCCGGCTGCGCGCGGTCTTCGAGGCGGCCGACCAGGGCGACGAGACGCTGGCCGTGGACCTGCTGAACTCACTGCTGCTCGAGTTCCCGGTGTCGCCGCAGATCTCCGGCCACGACCACCGGGACGAGGACGGCCGCCCGCTGTGGCACATGCACCTGGCCGACCACCCCTCCAACGCCACCGCCGGCTATGCGGCGATCGCGGCGATGGGCCTGGCCTTCCACCTCACCGAGTACGGCGTCGACCGGCTCGGCCTGTGCGAGGCGGCGCCGTGCCGCAACGCCTACCTCGACACCTCCACCAACCGCTCCCGGCGCTACTGCTCGGACCGCTGCGCGACCCGGGCCAACGTGGCCGCCTACCGGGCCCGCAAGCGCCTGGAGGCGGACCGGCCCGACCGGCCCGAGCGGTCGGCGAGCACCGGGCGGGCCGCCGAGAGCGCCCAGCGCGCCAGCGCCAGCGGCGAACGCTGACCGGCCTTGAGCGGCCGCCAGCGGAACAGGGCGCGGCCGAGGATCAGCTCCTCGGGCACGGTCCCGTAGTCCGTGCTGTCCCCGCCCGCGTACGCGTTGTCCCCGAGCACCCACCAGCCGCCCTCGCGCGGCTCCACGGCCCGCTTGACGACCAGCAGGTCCTGCTGGAAGGGGTGGCGCAGGACGACGACGTCGCCGGCCCTCACCCGGGCCCCGTACCGCACCAGGAGCTGATCCCCCTGGTACAGCGTGGGCACCATCGACGGGCCGGTCACCTCGGCCAGTCCGAAGGGCGCTGCGCCCCTCCCCCGCTCGGTCTCCTGCGACAGCTCCGGCATCGCCGGCACCTCCCCGGTCCGTTCCTCCACCAGTCTCAGTCTGACCCTGGACTTTTGTCCTAAGCCCATGGGGGCACTCGCGAAATCAGGCTTCCCAGGGAGTAATGTCCCACCTGAGAAGACGATCACGAGGAAGGAATGCTCCATGCTTTCCCGCCTGTTTGCCCCCAAGGTCAAGGTCAGCGCGCACTGCGACCTGCCCTGCGGTGTGTACGACCCGGCCCAGGCCCGCATCGAGGCGGAGTCGGTGAAGGCCGTGCAGGAGAAGATGGCCGCCAACGACGACCCGCACTTCCAGGCTCGCGCCACCGTCATCAAGGAGCAGCGAGCCGAGCTTGCCAAGCACCACGTGTCGGTGCTCTGGAGCGACTACTTCAAGCCCCCGCACTTCGAGAAGTACCCCCAGCTGCACGTTCTGGTGAACGACACCCTGAAGGCCCTGTCCGCCGCCAAGGCGTCCACGGACCCGAAGACCGGCGAGAAGGCCCTGGAGCTCATCGCCGAGATCGACAAGATCTTCTGGGAGACCAAGAAGGCCTGACCTTCCGGTCCCCCTGTCCGCACCCGGCCCGCAGGCCGCCACCCACGGCGTCCATGGCGGTCCGGGTGCGGTCGTCTTGCCCCGGCCACAGTGCGCGTGGGTCTTCGGCGTGCCGACGCCCTACAGCGGAAGACCGGGCGACGCGTCGGGTGCGGCGTGCGAGCCGGTGGTGCTGTGGGTCCAGCTGGCGAGGATCCCGATGGCTTCCGCGGAGGGGGAAGCGGGTTCCGGGGTGTAGACGATGAGGGTCTGGTCGGGGTCGCCTTCGACGGCGAGGACCACGTATTCGAGGGTGAGGTCGCCGACCAGCGGGTGGCGGAGGCGTTTGCTTCCGGTGGTGTGGGCGAGAACGTCGTGATCGGCCCACAGACGGCGGAAGGTGTCGCTGTGCAGGGACAGTTCGCCGATCAGCTCGGTGAGCTGTGGGTCGTCGGGATGCCGCCCGGCGTACAGGCGCAGGGTGGCCACGCATTCGGCGGCGATCCGTTCCCAGTCGGTGTACAGGCTGCGGGCGTCGTCGTCGAGGAAGACGAACCGAGCCGCGTTGCGCTCGCGGTGGGGTCGGGCCTGGAAGTCCGTGATGAGGGCGTAGCCGAGTCTGTTGGCCGCCAGGACGTCCATGCGGCGTCCTTGCACCATGGCGGGGACGCCGAGTGCGTCCAGTGCTCGGTACACGGCCGGCAGGACTCTCTGCGGGGCCTGTGGGCGTGGGCGGCGGGCGCGGGTCGCGGTGGGCCGGGCGAGGTCGAAGAGGTGGGCGCGTTCGGCGTCGTCCAGCTGCAGGGCGCGGGCGACGGCCTCCAGGACCGTTTCGGAGACGCCTTGGGTGCGGCCTCGTTCCAGGCGGACGTAGTAGTCGACGCTGACCCCGGCGAGCTGGGCGACTTCCTCGCGGCGCAGCCCCGGTACCCGGCGGGCCCCGGCGTGGGGGGCCAGGCCGGCCTGTTCGGGGGTGATCCGGGCCCGGCGGGTGCGCAGGAACTCGCGGATCTCGGTGCTGCGGTCCATGCGTCCACCGTACGGCGGGCCCCTTCGCCGCTCAGCTCCTGAGAGGGGTACTGCCGGACCCCCGGAGGGACAGGCACCCCTACGGGCCTCCGCGGTGGGCCGGCGGGTGGTTGCCTGGACAGCGGGTTCACCACACCGGGCCGATCGGGCCAAGGGCCGACCGAACCCGGTCATCACCGGCCGTGAGCGGCTGCTCCGGCACCGGGCGCGCGATCGCCCGGACACCGAGGAACGAGGTTTTTCCGATGAAGCACATCTCCCTGGGCGGGCTGGACGTCTCCCGGATCGGGCTGGGCGCCATGTCGATGTCCGGCTACTACAACGTCGGGCAGGGCAGCGACGCCGAGTCGATCCGCACCATCCACCGGGCGCTCGACCTGGGCGTCACGTTCCTCGACACCGCCGAGGTGTACGGCCCCTACGCCAACGAGGAACTGGTCGGCCGGGCCCTCAAAGGCCGCCGCGACCAGGTCGTGCTGGCAACCAAGTTCGGCCTGATCCAGCACTCCCACGGCGGCGCCGGCGGCCTCGACAGCAGCCCGGAGAACATCCGCACAGCCGTCGAGGGATCCCTGAGGCGGCTCGGCACCGACCACATCGACCTGTACTACCAGCACCGGGTCGACCCGAACACGCCGATCGAGGACACCGTCGGCGCTGTCGCCGAGCTGATCGCCGAGGGCAAGGTCGGCCACATCGGCCTGTCCGAGGCCGGCCCCGCCACGATCCACCGCGCCCACGCCGTCCACCCCGTCGCCGCTCTGCAGACCGAGTACTCCCTGTGGACCCGGGACGTGGAGGCGGAGATCCTGCCGCTGCTGCGCGAGCTGAACATCGGCTTCGTTCCGTACTCGCCGCTCGGCCACGGCTTCCTCACCGGCCGGATCCGCTCCGCCGACGACCTCGCCGACGACGACTGGCGCAAGACCAACCCGCGCTTCACCGGCGACAACTTCCAGCGCAACCTGCGCATCGTCGACGAGGTCAGGGCCGTCGCCGCCGAGGTGGACGCCACACCGGCACAGATCGCCCTGGCCTGGCTGCTCGCACAGGGCGACGACATCGCCCCGATCCCCGGCACCAAGCGGGTCGCCCGCGTCGAGGAGAACACCGCAGCCGACGCCGTCGACCTCAGCGCCGAGCAGCTCGAACGGCTCAACAACCTCACCCCGGCCGCCGGCGAACGCCACGAGGAAAGCGTCATGGCCGCGATCGACCGGTGACACCCCCACCGCAGGGGCGGCGGACACAGCCGACCAGGTGCCGGAAACGGCACCTGAAAGGAACCCCCTTCATGAGCAAGGTCATTTTCGTCACCGCCGGCTCCGGCGCCGTCGAGTTCTACGGCGGTGACCGGCCGCCGCGCGCCGAGGAGAGCACCGATCCCTGCCGGCGTGGCATGCTGCCCACCGCTCGCGCCGTCAGCTGCGCCGAACGAGCCTGGTGGCACGAGGTGCTGGACGGCGAAGCCGAGCCCCGGACCGAGGAGGACCGATGCTTGCGTCCTGGTACGACGAACAGGGCCCCGCCGCCGGCGTCCTGCGAGTCGGCGAACTGCCCGACCCCGTCCCCGGCCCCGGCGAGGTGCGCGTCCGCGTCACCGTCTCGGGCGTCAGCCCCGGCGACACCAAGAAGCGGCGAGGGTGGCTCGGTTCCGCCATGCCCTACCCGCGGGTGATTCCGCACAGCGACGCGGCCGGAGTCGTCGACGCGGTCGGGGAAGGGGGCGACGGACGCCGGGTCGGACAGCGGGTGTGGGTGTACGGCGCCCAGTCCTACCGCCCCTTCGGCACCGCCGCGCAGTACACCGTCGTACCCGGCCACCAGGCCGTGCCGCTCCCCGGCCACCTCACCGATGAGCTGGGCGCCGGACTGGGCATCCCCGGGATCACCGCCCACCGCGCGGTCTTCGCCGACGGCCCGGTCGACGGCAGGCTCGTGCTCGTCCACGGCGTCCTCGGCGGCGTCGGGTCGCTGGCCGCGCAGCTCGCCCGCTGGGCCGGTGCCACCGTCCTCGCCACCGTCCGCCGCGGTGCGGACCTCGGCCGCGTCGACACAGCCGTCGTCTCCCACGCCGTCGCCCTGGACCAGGAGGACCCCGCGGCGGCCATCCGCGGCCACGCACCCCGGGGCGTCGACCGGATCATCGAGGTGGCTCTGTCCGACAACGCCGACCTCGACAGCGCCGTCGTCGCCGACAACGCCGTCATCTGCGCCTACGCCACCCGTGACGACCGCACCCAAATTCCCTTCTGGCCGCTGCTGTTCAGCAATGTCACCCTGCGGCTGGTCGGCAGCGACGACTTCCCCGCCGAGGCCAAGCGGCAGGCCGCCCGCGACCTGACCGCCGCGGCCGCCGTCGGCGCCCTCACCGTCGGCGTCGGCGACCGCTACCCGCTCGAAGACATCGCCCAGGCCCACGACCGCGTCGACGCCGGAGGCCGGGGCCGCGTCCTGGTCACGGTCCCGCAGTGACGAACGCGGCTGACGGTTTCCCCGGAAGGGCTCGGACATGAGTGACACGCCCCGGCTCTGGAAAGTGGTCATCGCCCTGGAGGCCACCTCGGAGCAGGTGGAAGCCCTCACCGACCGCTTCGTCGAGACCATCTGCCCGGACCCGAACCACGAGGGCCGGTGCGAGACTCCATGGGCCCTGCACGTCACCGAGGGCGCCTCGCTGAGCACGGGAGAGCAGAAGAAACTTCAGGCCGAGATCACGGACACCATGGACGACTGAGGCATCCTGCTCCCCTCGGCTCGGACTCCTCCTCCTCGAATCGGTGGGCCCATTGCACCCCTCGGAACCCTCCCCCGCACAGCCGCCGAGCGGAACGGTCTCGTTCCGGCTCGGCACTCTCCAACTGGCCCTTCCCGTCCTCCTCGGCTTCCTGGTCGGCACGGCGCTCCTGTACGGAGGTCTCGCCTTCACGGCGCAGCCGATGGAACTCCGCGAACTGGGTCAGTGCCTGACGGCGGCGGCCGTGGCCGGCGCCGTCGTCCCCTTTCTCCACCGGCGCCATGGCGTGAGCCTCACCGAGGACGCCCTGGTCGTGCTGGGCGAACGGAGCCTGCGGATACCGTGGGCGGACATCCGTCACCTGGAGGTCCGACGCAGCTGGGGCGTGAGCCACGTGGCCGTACACACCGCGGACGGCCGCCGTAGGGTGCTGCGCGCCCCGATCTCCTTGCTCGACGGGGAGTTCGACCGGAAGGCCCGGATCATCGTCGAGCGCTGGCATCACTCCTGAGCGAGCAGGACGACGACGCCGCGGCACTCCTGTCCGCGGGTCGTCACGCGGATCATGCGGAAGATGCCGGGGCCCCGCGCCGAGCCGTGTTCATTCGGTTCCACGAGCAAAGGGGCCGACCGGAGATCCGGTCGGCCCCTGCCCTGTTCGCCGGTGCTAGTGCCCGCCGCCGTGGTCGTCCTCGCCGGCCTCCAGGAGGCCCGCCGCCGCACCTACGATCCGCGGGTCCGGGCTGCCGACGACCTCCTCGTCCTTGTTGGCGTAGTCGAAGCGGGCCAGGACGCTGCGCATGGCCTCGACCCGGGCGCGCTTCTTGTCGTTGCTCTTGACCACCGTCCAGGGCGCGTACTCGGTGTCCGTCTCGCGGAACATCGCGACCTTCGCGGCCGTGTAGTTGTCCCAGAGATCCAGCGAGGCCAGATCCATCGGGCTGAGCTTCCACTGCCGTACCGGGTCGACCTGGCGGATGGTGAAGCGGGTCCGCTGCTCGCTCTGCGAGACCGAGAACCAGAACTTCACCAGGTCCACCCCGTCGTCCACCAGCATCCGCTCGAACAGCGGGGCCTGGCGCATGAAGCGCCGGTACTCGTCGTCCGAGCAGAAGCCCATGACCCGCTCGACGCCGGCCCGGTTGTACCAGGACCGGTCGAAGAGGACGATCTCACCGGCCGTCGGGAGGTGTTCGACGTAGCGCTGGAAGTACCACTGGCCGCTCTCGCGTTCGCTGGGCTTCTCCAGCGCCACCACCCGCGCGCCACGGGGGTTCAGGTGCTCCGTGAAGCGCTTGATGGTGCCGCCCTTGCCGGCCGCGTCCCGTCCCTCGAAGACGATGACGATCCGGCGGCCGGTCTCCTTGATCCAGGTCTGCAGCTTCAGCAGTTCGATCTGCTGGAGCCGCTTGTGCCACTCGTACTCCTTGCGCTCCATGCGCTGCGGGTACGGGTAGTTCTCCCGCCAGGTGTCGATCGGGGATCCGTCCGGGCGGATGAGTACGGGGTCGTCGGGGTCGCTGTAGTCGACCTTCAGATGGGCCAGGTCGGCCAGGTCGGACAGCAGGTCCGGCGTCGTCATCCAGTCCTCCTCAGCGGCTCGGTGGGGCAGGGGATCAGTGGAACTGCGGGACGATCAGGTAGATGCCGTACGCCACCACCGCCAAGCAGGCGAGGCAGCACAGCCCCGCCTGGGCGGCGCCCACGGTGCTGGTGCCGCCCTGCTCCTTGGCACCCTCGTAACGGGCGAGCCCGAGGACACCGAGGGCGAAGACGACCACCACTGCGACTGTAACTCCGATGCTCACCGCGGTGACCTGCCCGAGTGTGCTCCAGTCGATACTCATGGGAACTCCCTCACTCAGGCGGCGGTGCCGACGTTGGACGGGGGCGTGGTGCGGATGGCGACCTCGTGGCCGTCGTTGACGTTCTTCGCGTCGATCGGGTTGCGACGCGACAGCAGGACGATGCCCGCCGCGAGCGCGGCGCCGACCAGCGCGACCACGACCGTGCCGAAGTTGCCGCCGTGCTTGACCGCGGCCGCGGAGACGCCGCCGACCAGCGCGGCACAGGGCAGGGTGATCAGCCAGGCGGCCACCATGCGGCCGGCGATGCCCCAGCGGACCTCGGCGAGTTTCCGGCCGAGGCCCGCGCCGAGGATGGAACCGGAGGCGACCTGCGTGGTGGACAGGGCGAAGCCCATGTGGGCGGAGGTCAGGATGACGGCCGTGGAGGCGGTCTCCGCCGCGAAGCCCTGCGGGGACTGGATCTCGGTCAGGCCCTTGCCCATGGTGCGGATGATCCGCCAGCCGCCGATGTAGGTGCCGAGGGCGATGGCGAGACCGGCGCTGAAGATCACCCAGACCGGCGGCCCGGCGTCCCCCGGGAGCGCGCCGACCGAGATCAGGGTCAGGGTGATGATGCCCATGGTCTTCTGGGCGTCGTTGGTGCCGTGCGCGAGCGAGACCAGCGAGGCCGAGCCGATCTGCCCGAGCCGGAAGCCCTTGGTCACGGAGTTCTCGCGGCCGCGGGTGGTGATCTTGTAGGCGAGGTACGTCGCGATCAGCGCGGCGACGCCCGCCACCACCGGCGAGGCGAACGCCGGGATGATGATCTTCTCGAGAACCTTGTCGAAATTGACCGCCCCCGAGCCGGCACCGACCCACACCGCGCCGATCAGCCCGCCGAACAGAGCATGGGAAGAACTGGAAGGCAGTCCGACCAGCCAGGTCAGCAGATTCCAGAGGATCGCACCCACCAGCCCCGCGAAGATCATCCCGGGGGTCACCTTGGCGTCGTTCACAATGCCGCCGGAGATCGTCTTGGCGACCTCCGTCGAGAGGAAGGCTCCGACCAGGTTCAGCACACCACTGATCAGAACGGCTGTCTTCGGTTTGAGCGCGCCGGTCGCGATGGACGTGGCCATCGCGTTCGCCGTGTCGTGGAACCCATTGGTGAAGTCGAAAGCAAGTGCAGTGACGATCACGACCGCCACGAGGAACGTGATGTGGTCCATTCTTTAATGCAAACAAGCGCGAGCCAATTGCGCGAGAACCGGAGGCAAACGAAGGTTCAAGAACAGAGCTGGTCCGTGTGGGGGATGTGCATGCCATGCTGAGGCCATGACCCTGGAGGACCTGAGACGGCTGCGCCGGGCGCGCGACCGCATGGACCGCGAGTACGCCGAGCCGCTCGACATGACCGAGCTCGCCAGGACGGCCCTCATGTCCCCGGGACACTTCCAGCGCAGCTTCCGCAAGGCCTTCGGGGAGACGCCGTACAGCTATCTCATGACCCGCCGGGTCGAACGGGCCAAGGCGCTGCTGCGGCGCGGCGACCTCACGGTCACGGACGTGTGCATGGCCGTCGGCTGTACGTCGCTGGGGTCCTTCAGCTCGCGGTTCACCGAGCTGGTCGGGGAGACGCCGAGCGCGTACCGGGCGCGGGACCACGAGGAGAGCACGGTGATCCCGTCCTGTGTGGCCCGTACGTTCACCAGGCCCCGTCGCCGTCCGTACTGACCAGGTCGCTTTCCGCTGCCCCGGCCCTACACTGGCCGTCAAGGTCGACACCGTCGCCCGACAGCGTCCGTGCACGCTTCGGGCAAGGTCGGTGCACGCATCGGGGGGATCCTTGGCAACTGCGATCATCTCTGTCCTGAGCCCCGCCCCGGTCACGGACGCAGAGTCCCTGGCCGACTGGCTCAGCGGCGAGCCGACGCTCGCCGGCAAGGTCCGACTGACCGGGGGCGCCCCGGCCGAGGGCCGGCTGGGCGTCCCGCTCGACACGGTGTCCGTGCTGCTGGGCGCGGGCGGCCCGCTCACCGTGCTCGCCTCCTGTCTGCGCGCCTGGATCACCCAGCCGCGCCGCAGCGACGTGAAACTGAGCGTCAAGCACGAGCACGGCCCGGCCGTCGAGATCGACGCCAAGCGGGTCAGCCGCGAGGACGTCGAACAGATCCTGCGGCAAGCCCTGGAGGAGCGGCCGGACCAGGGCGGGTGACATGCGCCTCCCCGACCCCCACCGCTCCCGGGTCGTCCTGATCGGCGCGAGCCGCTACTCCGACCCGGCACTGCCCGACCTGCCGTCCGTCGAACGGACCGTGACCGACCTCGCCGGGCTGCTCACCGAGCCCTTGTACCGGCTCGTCCCCGAGAGCCACTGCACGGTCCTGCTCGACGACGGCGACCTGCGCACGGTCGGCGACCGGCTGCGCTCCGCCGTCGCCGAGGCCGAGGACCTGCTGCTGGTCTACTACGCCGGTCACGGCCTGGTCGCCGGCCGCCGCCACAGCCTGTACCTGGCGCTGCCGGACAGCCGCTGGGAGGCGCCCGAGTTCAACTCCCTGGAGTACGACAAGCTGCGCGACGCCGTCCTGGACTCCCCCGCCGAGACCAAGGTGGTCGTCCTCGACTGCTGCTTCTCCGGCCGGGCCGTCGGCGACTCGCTCAGCGGCGACACCGGGCGGATCGACCGGCTGGAGGTGGCCGGCACCTACGTTCTGACCTCCGCCCAGCGCGATCAGGTCGCCCTCGCCCTCCCCGACGAGGAACACACGGCGTTCTCGGGCCGGTTGATACGCCTGCTGCGCGAAGGAGTGGTCGGCGGGCCCGAGTTGCTCACGGTCGACGACCTCTACCGCCGCCTGAGCGCCATCATGGCCGCCGAGGGCCTGCCCACCCCGCGCAACCGGGGCGCCGGCACGGCCAGTTCGATCGCCCTGGGCATCAACCGCGCGTTCGGCACCACCGCCGGGCCCGAGCTGCGCCGCCGCCACACGGCCGCGGTCGAGCAGGGCCGGGCCGGGGACTGGACGGGGGCCGCCGCGCTGCTCCGGGAGATCGTCGACGAGCAGACCCGGATCCTGGGCGCCGAGCACGAGGACACCCTGCGCGGCCGCCAGTCCCACGCGCACAGCCTCGGCGGCGCCGGCAGTCCCGTGGAGGCGGCCGGGCTGCTGCGCCGGCTCCTCGCCGAACAGCTGCGGCTGCTCGGCCCCGACCACGAGGACACCCTGCGCACCCGGCAGTTCCTCGCCGTCAACCTCGGCGAGGCGGGGCACCGGGAGGAGGCGGTCGGGATGCTCCGGGTGCTGCTCGCGGACCGGGGGCGGGTACTGGGCACGGAACATCCGCACACGCTGCGGACCCGGCATCTGCTGGCCCGCAACCTGGCGTTCGCGGGCGGCCGGGAGGAGGCACTGGCACTGCTGCGGGAGGTGGTGGCGGTACGGGAGCGGCTGCTGGGCGCGGAGCACCCGCACACCCGAAGGGCCCGGGCGGACCTGGCGGGGGTGAGCCATGTACGAGAGGTTCAGTGACCGGGCGCGGGAGGTCGTCGACCTCGCCCGCGAGGAGGCACGGGCGCTCCGGCACTGGTACGTCGAGTCCGGGCATGTCCTGCTCGCGCTGCTCGTCGCGGACGAGACCGAGGTCGTAGGGCTGCTCGGCACCCCCGCCGAAGGGCTGCGCGCGGCGCTGACCACCGCCCTGGGCCGGGGCACGGCCGAACCGGGGGACCACCTGCCGCTGACCGGTGAGACCACCGCCGTCTTCGAGCGGGCGCCTCAGGAGGCCGACCGGCTCGGTCACCGGCTCGTGCAGCCCGTTCACATCCTGCTCGCGCTGCTGGCCACCGCGCACACCCTGCCGGCGGACATCCTCACGGAACACCAGTTCGCCCCCGGGCGGGTCCGCGCGTCCTCCACCGCCCCGGACTCCCTCAGCCGGGACCCGGCCACCCTCTCCCTGCTGGAGTCCCTCACCCGGGATCCGGCCGCCGGCGCCCTGCCCGTCATCGGCCGCACCGCCGAGATCGACCGGGTCCTGCGCACCCTCACCCGCCGTGACCGCCGGGTCCCGCTCCTCACCGGCCCGCCCGGCGTGGGCAAGGAGGCCGTGGCCGTGGGGGTCGCCCGGGCCGTCGGCGAGGGCCGGGTACCGGACGCCCTCCTCCGCCACCGGGTCCGCGCCCTCGACCTGAGTGCCGTCCTGACCGACCCCGAGCACCGCGCCCGCGGCACCGCCCTGATCGCCGGCCTCCTCAACGAGATCAAGGGGAGCACCGGCCTGGTGCTCTACCTGAAGGGTGCCCTCACCCCCCTGCGCCTGCCCGAGGGCACCACCACCCCCCTCGGTCTGCTCCGCCCGCTCCTGGACGCCCCGGGGGTCCTGGTCTTCGGCGACTGCGGCCCGAGGGACTACGACCGCCGGGACCCCGACCCCGGCCTCGACCGTCTCGTCCAGCCCGTCCCGCTCGAAGAGCCGCCCGCCGCCGACGTACGCGAGATCCTCCGCGCCGGGCGGGCGGGCCTGGAGGAGCACCACGCGGTGACACTCACCGACGAGGCCCTGGCGACGGCCGCCGCCCTCGCCCACGACCACGTGCCGGACCGGGCGCTGCCCGGCTCGGCGTTCGACCTCCTGGACGAGGCGGCGGCCCTGGCCCGGACCCATGCCGCCCGCGCGGACCCACCCCCGGACGGCCCGCTGACCGTCACGGCCGCCCATGTCACCGAGGCCCTCGCCACCACCTCGGGGATCCGCACCCCGGCCCCCACCGCTCAGGCCGGCCCGCCCCCCGGGCACGACCCCTACGTCTGGGCCATGAGCTGAGGCCATGAGCCGATCCGGCACGGCCGGCCGTTTCCTCCTAGCCTGACCCCATGGACGTAAAACTCGCGCAGTGTTTCATCGCCGTCGACGACCATGACAAGGCTCTGGCCTTCTACCGGGACGTCCTCGGCCTGGAGGTCCACAACGACGTGGCGTTCGAGGGGATGCGCTGGGTGACCGTCGGGTCGCCCCAGCAGCCGGGCGTGGAGATCGTGCTGGAGCCGCCCGGCGCCAACCCGGACGCCTCCCCCGCCGACCGGCAGGCCATGGCGGAGCTGCTCGCCAAGGGCATGCTGCGCGGGGTGATCTTCTCCACCACCGACTGCGACGCGCTCTACGAGCGGGTGCGGGAACACGGCGGTGACGTGATCCAGGAGCCGACGGACCAGCACTGGGGTGTCCGGGACTGCGCGTTCCGGGATCCGGCGGGCAACCTGCTGCGCTTCACGGAACGCCGGGACAACTAGCACCTTTACGATCCCGTCCATGACCATCCGCTGGACGTACGCCTTCGCCGACCGCCCCGCCGCGCACCTCGCCGCCGCCCAGGCCTTCTGGACGGCCGTCACCGGCACCTTCCTCTCCGCACCCCGCGGGGAGAACGACGAGTTCGTGACGCTCCTGCCGGCCACCGGCGTCGACGCCTGCGTCAAGCTCCAGGGCGTCGACTCGGGCCCCGGCGGAGCCCACCTGGACCTCTGTGCGGAGGACGTGCCGGGCCTGGTGAAGCGGGCCCGGGAACTCGGTGCCGAACCGGTCGCCGAGCACGAGGGCTGGGCCGTACTGCGGTCGCCCGCCGGGCAGTTGTGGTGCGCGGTGCCCTGGCAGGGGGAGTCGGTACGGCCGCCGGTCGCCGCGGGCAGCCGGCTCGACCAGGTCAGCCTCGACATCCCGCCGTCCGCGTACGAGACGGAGACCGCGTTCTGGGCGGAGCTGACCGGCTGGGAGCTGCTGACCGGTGTGCTGCCGGAGTTCCGGGTGCTCAGGCCTCCGGCGGGGCTACCCGTGCGGATCCTGCTCCAGCGGCTGGCCGACGAGCGGCCCGCCGCCGCCCACCTCGACCTGGCCTGCGCGGACATCGCGGCGACCCGGGCCCGGCACGAGGAGCTCGGCGCCGTCCATGTGGCCGACGGCCGGCACTGGACGGTCCTGCGCGACCCGGCGGGCGGCGTCTACTGCCTGACCGGCCGGGACCCGGAGACCGGCGGACTTCCGGTCCGTGGCTAGCCCCAGGGCTCCACATCCACCACGGCCGTGACCGGGATCGGCCCGTACACGTGCGGGAACTCCTCGCCGCCCGGCTCCGCCGACTCCCACTTCACCGGTACGCCGACCAGGGCCGGGTCCACGACCAGCACCACCAGCTCGTCCGGGCCGTCGTAGGAGCCGTACAGGAAGGCGGCTATGCGCGGGAGTTGGTCGCGGGTGGAGCAGTGGATGAAGCCCTCCTCCCGGAGGGTGCGGCCGCGGGTGGACAGCTCGTAGGTGCCCCGCGCACGGGCCTCCTCCCACAGGGAACGCTCGGTGATGTGCAGGATGTTCGGAAGTCCGGTCATGGGAGCACGCTACGGGTCAGCGAGCAGGGCTCGCATCATCCGATTCGGGCGGCGCGGGCTGGGGCGCCGGCTGCTCTTCTGTGCGGTTCTCGGCGCAGTCGGGGTTACGGCAGGGACCGGGCCTCCAGACGGGAACCCACGCACCCAGCGTCTTGTGCCGACGCACCACACTCCCGACGGTCTGCCCGCACACCGGACAAACCTGGCCTTGGCTGTCCATACCCCCAGCGTAGGCCGAGGCCGGAAGCGCTGCCCGTTGGAAAACAGCGGAAAACAGCGATGAACGGCGGTGAACGGCGGTGAACGGCGGGAAAAAGCGGAAATCGGCGGGCCCCGCACACCGTGGGGATGTGCGGGACCCGTCGGGCCGGAGCCCCCGGGGGCCGTGCGGGGTCAGGAGCCGCACGGTTCCGGGGACTCCGGGGTCTTCACCTGCTGCGCCGGGTCACGAACTCGGCGAGCGCGAGCAGACCGCCGGCCGACTCGGGTGCGGGTACGGCACGGGCGAGCTCCTGCACAGCCCGGGCCATCCGGTCGGCCGCCTCGGCCTGCGCCCAGTCGCGGCCGCCCGCCCGCTCCACGGCCAGTGCCGTTCGCGCGATCTCGTCGGCGTCGGCCCGCACCCGCGGCCTGGCGTACAGCTCGGCGAGTTCGTCCGCGGCCGGGGTGCCGGAGGTGAGGGCCGCGACGACCGGCAGGGACTTCTTGCGGGCTGCCAGGTCCGCGCCGGCCGGCTTGCCGGTACGCCGTGGATCACCCCATATCCCGATGACGTCGTCGATCAGCTGGAAGGCGAGCCCGGCCTGCCGGCCGAAGCCGTCGAGCGCGGCCACCTCCTCCGCTGCCGCCCCCGCGTACAGCGCTCCCAGGGCGCAGGCGGAGCCGAGCAGCGCCCCGGTCTTGGCCTCGGCCATGACGAGCACCTCGTCGAGGGTGACCTCGCCGGGGGCCCGGTCCTCCATGGCCGTGTCCGCGTGCTGACCGGCGCACAGTTCGAGGACGCACTGGGCGAGCCGGGCGGCGGCCGGGCCGGACGCCGGGTGCGGGTCCTCGGCGAGCAGCCGCAGGGCCAGCGCCTGGAGGGCGTCCCCGGCGAGGATCGCGTCGGCGTCACCGAACACGGTCCAGGCCGTGGGCCGGTGCCTGCGGGAGGTGTCCCGGTCCATGACGTCGTCGTGCAGCAGCGTGAAGTTGTGCACCAGCTCCACCGCGGCCGCGGCCCGTACGGCGGTCGCGCGGGCTGCCGGTCCGCCGAGCGCGTCGGCGGCGGCGAGGACCAGGGCGGGCCGGATGGCCTTGCCCGCGTCGCCGGCCGCCGGGGTGCCGTCCGCCTGCTCCCACCCGAAGTGGTAGCGCGCGATCCGCCGCATCGAACCGGGCAACGAGTCGACGGCCGCGTGCAGTTCGGGATCGACGCAGGCCCGGGCCCGCTCCAGTATGGCCGTCGCCTCGGCCCCGTCGGGGGACTCGGACCTCTCCGGCGGCACCCCCGTGGCAACCTGCTGCCGCTCCGTCACGAACTCGGCCATGGCCTCCCCCTCGCGGAGTGCGCATACGGTGGCGTCTCCGCCCCGGCTCGGCACGTACCCCGAGGGTGTACCCGCCCCGGAGGGCGGGAACACGGCCGCCAAGTGCGGAAACGTCACCTCCAGCGGCCGATCTCGACGTTCTCCAGCACGCCGAGCGCGTCGGGGACCAGGACGGCCGCCGAGTAGTAGGCCGTGACCAGGTAGTTGATGATGGCCTGCTCGTTGATGCCCATGAAGCGCACCGAGAGGCTCGGCTCGATCTCGTCGGGGATCCCGGACTGGCGCAGCCCGATGACGCCCTGGTCCGCCTCGCCCGTACGCATGGCGATGATCGACGTGGTCCGGGCGTCGGAGACCGGGATCTTGTTGCACGGGTAGATCGGGACCCCGCGCCAGGTCGGGATGCGGTTGCCGCCGACCTCGACGGACTCGGGGACCAGTCCCCGCTTGTTGAGCTCACGGCCGAAGGCGGCGATCGCTCGCGGGTGGGCGAGCAAGAGCTTGGTGCCGCGGCGGCGGCTGAGCAGCTCGTCCATGTCGTCCGGGCTGGGCACGCCGTCGTGCGGCTGCAGCCGCTGGTCGTACTGGCAGTTGCTGAGCAGACCGAACTCGGCGTTGTTGATCAGCTCGTGCTCCTGGCGCTCCTTCAACGCCTCGACGGTGAGCCGGAGCTGATGCTCGGTCTGGTTCATCGGCTGGTTGTAGAGGTCGGCCACCCGGGTGTGGATGCGCAGCACGGTCTGGGCGATGCTCAGCTCGTACTCGCGCGGCCGGGCCTCGTAGTCGACGAAGGTGTGCGGGATCTCGGGCTCGCCGCTGTGGCCGGCCGCGAGGGCGACCTCCTTCTCGCCGAACTTGTTGGTGCGCTGCTCGGGGATCGCGCGCAGCTGCTGAAGGTGCTCGCGCAGCGAGTCGGCGCGCTCCGCGACCTGCTCGAAGTCCTGCCGGGACAGGGTCAGCACGGTGCAGGCCGTGTCCGCGCGGGCGGTGTACTCCCAGATGGCGTCCGGGTCGATCAGGCCCTGCTCGCCGAAGTGCGCGCCGTCGGCGAGGACGCCGAGCACCGCGTCGTCGCCGTACGGGCCGGTGCCGATCTTCTCGACACGGCCGTGGGCCAGCAGATAGACCTCCTCCGCCTGGTTGCCGAACGAGGTGATGACCTCGCCCGCGGCGAATTCGCGCTGCCGGCAGCGCTGGGCCAGCTCCCCCAGCACCTCCTGGTCCTCGTAGGACCGCAGGATGGGCAGCTCGCCCAGCTCCGCGGGGATGACCTCGACCCGGTCGCCGGTCTTCAGGAACGTGATACGGCCGTCGCCGACCGTGTAGGTGAGCCGCCGGTTCACTCGGTACGTGCCGCCCTGGACATCTACCCAGGGCAGCGTCCGCAGCAGCCAGCGGGAGCTGATCTCCTGCATCTGGGGCGCGGACTTGGTCGTGGTGGCCAGGTTCCGCGCGGCCGCCGTGTCCAGAGACTGCTGCGGCTTGCCCTGATCCGTGCGGACCTCTTCGCCTACCGACATAAGGAAATGCCCTCCCATACCTGCGCGGGCGCCGAACTGCCCGCGCATCGGTCTCACCGGCCACCCTGTCATCACGGAACGTGTCGGGGCCATTACCCGAAAGAGCGGGAATAGATCATCGAACAAGTGGGCATGCCGGGCGAATATCCGCTCGCCTGACCCGCGATATGGCGACTTGTCCGGATCGGCTCGCACACGATCCGAACACCTTCGTGGGAGCTGGTCCGGGGCCCGCACCTTCGGTAGAAGTTCCGGCACAAGCCAGTACAAAAGCGAAGGAGGCGGTCATGGCCCCACCCATGTCCGCGGGCGCTTTCCTCGACGCGTTGCGGAACGAGGGCGTCTCGGTCGTCGAGGTCGGCGACTGGAGAGAACACAACCGGAACCACAAGGGACCCTGGGGCCCCGTCCACGGCGTGATGATCCACCACTCGGTGACCCACGGCACCGGAGCCACGGTCCGGATCTGCTACGACGGCCGCCCCGACCTCCCCGGCCCGCTGTGCCACGGCGTCATCACCAAGGATGGCACGGTCCACCTCGTCGGCCACGGCCGCGCCAACCACGCGGGACTGGGCGACGACGACGTCCTGCGCGCCGTGATCGCGGAGAAGGCCCTGCCCCCGGACAACGAGGCGAACACCGACGGCAACCGGCACTTCTACGGCTTCGAGTGCGAGAACCTGGGCGACGGCGAGGACCCCTGGCCCGAGGCCCAGCTGGAGGCGATCGAGAAGGTGGCCGCGGCGGTGTGCCGGCGGCACGGCTGGTCCGAACGGTCGGTGATCGGCCACGCGGAGTGGCAGCCCGGGAAGGTGGACCCCCGCGGCTTCACCATGGGCTGGCTGCGCGAGCGCGTCCGGGACCGCCTGAAGTGAGCCCCGATGCGCGCTACGGGCGACAATGACGGCGTGACCAGCGCCGACATACTTTCGCCCCGGCTCCCGTCCCCCCTTGAGGAGGTGGCCGACGACCGGTTCGCCCGCCAGGGCGTCCGGCTCCTCCTCAAGCGGGACGACCTGATCCACCCGGAGCTGATCGGCAACAAGTGGCGCAAGCTGGTCCCGAACATCGAGGCGGCGGCCGGACGGCCGGTGCTCACCTTCGGCGGGGCGTACTCCAACCATCTGCGGGCGACGGCCGCCGCCGGGCGCCTGCTCGGTTTTCCGACGGTGGGCGTGGTCCGGGGCGAGGAACTGGCCGCCCGGCCGCTGAACCCCTCGCTGGCCCGGTGCACGGCCGACGGCATGCGTCTGCACTTCGTCGACAGGTCGACCTACCGGCGCAAGACCGAACCGGAGGTGCTGGCCGCTCTGGCGCGGGCGGCGGGGGCCGAGCACGCGTATGTCGTGCCGGAGGGCGGCAGCAACGCGGCGGCGGTACGCGGGTGCCGGGCCCTCGGCGAGGAGCTGCGCGGACGGGCCGACCTGGTGGCGATCGCGTGCGGGACCGGGGGCACGCTGGCCGGGCTCGCCGCCGGGCTGGGCGCGGGACAGCGGGCGCTGGGGGTGCCGGTGCTGCGGGGCGGGTTCCTGGCGGGGGAGGCGGAGCGGCTCCAGACCGAGGCGTTCGGGGGACGCCGGGGGGACTGGTCGCTCGACGAGCGGTTCCACTTCGGCGGATACGCGCGGACGGCGCCCGGACTCGACGACTTCGCGCGGGACTTCGAGGACCGGCACGGGATGGCGGTGGAACGGTTGTATGTCGCCAAATTGCTGTATGGGCTTGTCGAGCTGGCGACGGAAGGCGCGTGGGAGCGCGGGACCCGGGTGGCGGCGGTCATCACCGCCTGACCAGTGCTTCTCCTGGTGACTCAGGCCGCCTCCCGGTACGCCGCCGCCTCCTCCAGGTCCAGTCGGCGCAGCAGGGTGCGGAGCATCTCGTCGTCGATGTAGCGCTTGTCGCGGAGCCGGACGAAGACCGCGCGTTCGGCGCTGATCATGTCGCGGGACAGCCGGCGGTAGGTGTCGTCGACCGACTCGCCGGTGACGGGGTTGGTCTGGCCGAGGCGCTCCCAGACGGCGTTGCGGCGGCGTTCCAGGACCGAGCGCAGGCGGTCGGCGAGTGGCGGCGGCAGCTCGTTGCGTTCGTCGGAGAGGAGTTCGGCGAGGCGGTTCTCGGCCGCGCGGGACGCCTGCGCCTGGGCGTTGGCCTCGGCGAGGGTCTCGGCCTGCACGTCCCGGGGCGGAAACTTCATCAGGCGGATCAGCGGGGCCAGGCTGAGGCCCTGCACCACCAGGGTGCCGATGACGGTCGTGAAGGTCAGGAACAGGATCAGGTTGCGCTGCGGGAAGTCACCGCCGTCGTGCACGGTGAGCGGGATCGAGAAGGCGATGGCCAGCGAGACGACCCCGCGCATGGCGGCCCAGGACTCGACGACGGGCGTTCTCCAGGTGGGACTCTCCTCCCGTTCGCGGATCCGCCGGAACAGCAGGCGCGGCAGGAAGGCCGCCGGGTAGATCCACACGAACCGGGCCGCGACCACGACGAGGAAGAGGGCGATCGCGTACCAGGTGGCGTCGATGCCCTTGTACGCGCCGAGCCCCTTCAGGACGACCGGCAGTTGCAGTCCGATCAGCGCGAAGACCGCCGACTCCAGCAGGAACGCGACCATCCGCCACACCGCGTCCTCCTGGAGACGGGTGGCGAAGTCGACCTCCCAGGCGCGGTGGCCGAGATAGAGGGCGACCACCACGACCGCCAGCACACCGGAGGCGTGGAACTGCTCGGCGACGCCGTAGGCGACGAACGGGATCAGCAGCGACAGCGTGTTCTGGAGCAGGGGCTCCTGGAGATGGGTGCGCAGCCAGTGGATCGGCACCATCAGCGCCAGCCCGACCAGCACGCCGCCGATCGCGGCCACCAGGAACTCGCCGACCCCGTGGATCCAGGAGGCGCCCTCGCCGAGGGCGGCCGCGACGGCCACCCGGTAGGCGGTGATCGCGGTGGCGTCGTTCAGCAGGGACTCGCCCTGAAGGATCGTGGTGAGCCGGGACGGCAGCCCCACCCGGCGGGCGATCGCGGCGGCCGCGACGGCGTCCGTGGGCGCCAGCACCGCGCCCAGCGCCAGCGCCGCGGGCAGCGGCAGCCCGGGCACGATCACGTAGGCGGCCCAGCCGACCACGAAGGTCGCGAAGAGCACGTACCCCACCGACAGCAGCGCCACGGGCCGCATGTTGGCCCGCAGATCGAGATACGAGCTCTCGGTGCCTTCCTTGTACAGCAGCGGGGGCAGCACCAGTGGCAGCACGATGTCCGGGTCGAGGGTGTAGTCGGGAACTCCGGGAATGTACGACACGGCCAGCCCGACGGCGACCAGCAGCAGGGGCGCCGGCACCGGGGTGCGACGCGCCGCACCGGCGATCGCCGCGCTTCCGGCCACCAGCAACAGCAGTGGCAACACGTCCATGATCCTCGCCCGCCCTCATTTTCCGCGCGGCCACCCGCACAGCCGTCGTAATCTGGCAATCATGAAACAGTGCACGCACGCCGGCGCGCTGCCGCACCCGGAACCCGAGCCACTGAACGAGACCTGCCCGGAGTGTCTCGCCCGGGGCTGGCACCCGGTCCAGCTGCGGCTCTGTCTGTCCTGTGGCCATGTCGGCTGCTGCGACTCGTCACCGGGAAGACACGCGACGGGCCACCACGAAACGTCCGGTCACCCCGTGATGCGGACCTTCGAGCCAGGCGAGGACTGGCGCTGGTGCTTCGTCGACCACGTCCTCGTGTGACACTGCACTACGGCTGCTGAAGGCGGCCGTGGCGACGGTTCGACGGTTCGACGCCGGGGTACGTCAACCCGGCGCGCGCTCTTCCCAATTGGGCAAGCCGGACCCCTAGACACGGAGCGTATCCACAGGTTTACTGTGAGTGACGCCAGGGGGTTGGGGTCCCGGGACAGAAAAGTTCGGAGCGCGGTAGCGTCACCGCTGAACCATGTAGTGCGTTACCCCGGGGGGCGACCCTCGGCCCCGAAAAGCTTGTACCACCATGGAGGTGAGGGTGTCCCAGATCGCAGGCGAGCCCGCGACCCAGGACTTCGTGGAAGTCCGGCTGCCGGCTGCGGGTGCCTACCTGTCGGTGCTGCGGACGGCCACGGCCGGTCTCGCCGCCCGCTTGGACTTCACCCTGGACGAGATCGAGGACCTGCGCATCGCGGTGGACGAGGCCTGCGCGATCCTGCTCCAGCAGGCCGTTCCCGGCTCGGTGCTCAGCTGTGTCTTCCGCCTCGTCGACGACTCGCTGGAGGTCACGGTCTCCGCCCCGACCACGGACGGCCACGCCCCTTCGCGCGACACGTTCGCCTGGACCGTGCTCTCGGCCCTGGCGGGCAAGGTCTCGTCGGCCGTCGACGAGGACAAGACCGTGACGATCAGCCTCTACAAACAGCGCGGCGCGGGACCCGGGCCGGCGTGAGGAACGGGGACGGGCCGGTGCGGGACGAAGAGCGCGGCACACGGGAGTTGCCGGCCGGGGGCGAAGACCCCGAGGCCGGTTCCCGCCGCATGGCTGACGGCATCGACGGCATCCCGGAACAGGCCAGGCCGCACCCGGAGGAACCCTCCGCGTCGGCCGGGCTTGACGGTGCCGTGCAGAGCGCGCCTCCGGAAGGGCGGAACGGGGTCGCGGCCCCGGACCGAGCCGGGGCGAAGGCTCGTGGAAGGGCGACGGGCGGGACGATGAGCGAGCACGAGCGATACGCCGAGAACGAGGCGCTGGCCGCGGAGGTTGTGCAGGCGACCCAGCACGGACCTCAGGACCGCAGCGGGGCGCGCGCCATGTTCATCGAGCTGCGCAAGCTGAAGGACGGCAGCCCCGAGTACGCGGAGCTGCGCAACAAGCTGGTCCGGATGCACCTGCCGCTCGTGGAGCACCTCGCGCGCCGGTTCCGCAACCGCGGCGAGCCGCTGGACGACCTCACCCAGGTCGCCACCATCGGCCTGATCAAGTCGGTCGACCGGTTCGACCCGGAGCGGGGCGTGGAGTTCTCCACGTATGCCACCCCGACCGTGGTCGGCGAGATCAAGCGCCACTTCCGCGACAAGGGCTGGGCGGTCCGCGTCCCGCGCCGTCTGCAGGAGCTGCGTCTCGCGCTCACGACCGCCACGGCGGAGCTGTCCCAGCAGCACGGCCGCTCCCCCACGGTCCACGAGCTCGCCGAGAAGCTGGCGATCTCGGAGGAGGAGGTCCTGGAGGGCCTGGAGTCGGCCAACGCGTACTCCACGCTGTCCCTGGACGTCCCCGACACCGACGACGAGTCCCCGGCGGTCGCCGACACGCTCGGCGCGGAGGACGAGGCCCTGGAGGGCGTCGAGTACCGCGAGTCTCTCAAGCCGCTCCTGGAAGACCTCCCGCCCCGAGAGAAGCGGATCCTTCTCCTCCGCTTCTTCGGCAACATGACCCAGTCCCAGATCGCCCAGGAGGTCGGCATCAGCCAGATGCACGTCTCCCGGCTGCTGGCCCGGACGCTGGCTCAGCTCCGGGAGAAGCTGCTGGTGGAGGAGTAGGTCTCCGCAGCGCCCCGCGGATCAGCTACTACGCCCGGGCCCCTTGATTCCCAGGGCCTGGGTGGTAGCGGAGTTCACCAGCAGAACCAGCGAAGCCACAGCCACCACGGCCAACGCGATCCCCGCCGGAATGGCGGCACTGTCGGCCTGCAGCAGGCTGTAGGCCACCGGCAGCGCCATGATCTGCGTGATCACCGCGGGCCCCCGGCTCCAGCTCCTGCGCAGCAGCAGCCCCCGCGCCGCCAGCAGCGGCAGCAGCGCCAGCACGATCACGGTGATGCCCCCGGTGACCGCCTGCCCCCGGTCGTCCGGAGACCCGGTGAGCCCGAGGACGAGCATCCATACCCCGCCGACCGCCAGTGCGAGCCCTTCCAGTCCGCTCAGCGCGGCCGCATACGTCAGCCGCCGTGGGCGGGACCCGTCGGTTACGTCGGCCCTCTCGGCCGTAGGCGCATTGCTCACGCCAGAAGGGTAGCCCTCGCCCGAAAACACCGGCCCCGCCCCGCAGGGCCACGTGTTCAGACTCACGCCCCTTTCTCTTACCGGATCCCTAACACGGCCTGGGCCCGGTACTTTCGAGTAGGTACGCTGCAATCCATGCGTGCACTTCTCGTGGTCAATCCGGCGGCAACCACCACAAGCGCACGTAGGCGCGACGTCCTGATCCACGCGCTCGCGAGCGAGGTCGAACTGGAGGCCGTCACCACCGAGTACCGCGGCCACGCCCGTGACCTGGGCCGGCAGGCGGCGGAGAGCGACGACATCGACCTCGTCGTGGCCCTCGGCGGCGACGGAACGGTCAACGAGGTGGTCAACGGACTCCTCTACGCCGGCCCCGACCCGGACCGGCTGCCCGGTCTCGCCGTGGTCCCCGGCGGCTCCACCAATGTCTTCGCCCGCGCCCTCGGCCTGCCCAACGACCCGGTCGAGGCCACCGGCGCGCTGCTCGCCGCGCTGCGCGAGAAGCAGGAGCGGGTCGTCGGCCTCGGGCTGACCGCCGGCACCCCCGGCACCGCGGACGAGGGGGTCCCGGCCCGCTGGTTCACCTTCAACGCGGGGCTCGGCTTCGACGCCGGTGTGGTCGGCCGGGTCGAGCAGCAGCGCGAGCTCGGCAAGAAATCGACGCACGCCCTGTATGTACGGCAGGTCGTCCGGCAGTTCTTCGGTGAGCAGCACCGCCGGCACGGCACGATCACCCTGGAGCGCCCGGGTGCCGACCCGATCGACGATCTGGTCGTGGCGATAGTCTCGAACACCTCGCCGTGGACGTATCTCGGCAATCGCCCGATGTACACGTCGCCTAAGGCCTCGTTCGATAAAGGCATCGACGTACTCGGTCTCAGCCGTCTGTCGACCGCCGCGGTTGCCCGGTATGGCACGCAGTTGCTCACTTCGTCCCCCGAGCGCGGACCCCATGGCAAGCACGCCGTGTCCCTGCACGATCTGGACCAGTTCACCTTGCATTCGAAGGTCCCCCTCCCCCTTCAGATGGACGGCGACCACCTAGGACTGCGTACGAGCGTGACGTTCACAGGCGTACGCCGCGCACTGCGTGTGATTGTGTGAGCGGAACGGGCCAAAGTCCTTTCACTCGAACGTTTAGGCCAGGATCCACCCCATGGAAGTACGGCTGTGACCCAGTCGACACCGAGGAATCAAAAAAAACTTTCCGGAAGGGGTTGTATCCGTCGCTGAGGTTTGCGAGGCTCTACGTGGCGATCGGGACGGCCCGCAAGACCGGCCTCCACTGATCACCGGAATCCCCCTTCAACTCACAGGACCCCTGCCAGGGAACCTGGCGGTCGGCCCTTCACTTGTTGAGGGATTCGTGAAAGCGTTCACATTCACAAGCAACGTGCATGTAATACCAAGGAGAGGTAGCAGCCATGGACTGGCGTCACAACGCCGTTTGCCGCGAGGAAGACCCCGAGCTCTTCTTCCCCATCGGCAACACCGGTCCTGCGCTGCTGCAGATCGAGGAAGCCAAGGCCGTCTGCCGTCGCTGTCCCGTTATGGACCAGTGTCTGCAGTGGGCGCTCGAGTCCGGCCAGGACTCCGGCGTCTGGGGTGGCCTCAGCGAGGACGAGCGTCGCGCGATGAAGCGCCGTGCCGCCCGCAACCGGGCTCGTCAGGCCTCCGCCTGACGCAACCCACCCCGCTCAGCCTGAGCTTGGCGGCGCGTACAGCGAGTACGCATCTCCCGCCCCCGAGCCGCAGCGCGCAGTACCCCCAACGAGTGAACAGCCCCGGATCCACCAGGTCCGGGGCTCTTTGCTGTGCCCGGGACCTGAAGCACCCCGCACCGAACTACTTCTGCGGCTGCACCGGAACGTCGAGGATCACCCGGGTGCCCCGCTCCGGCGCCGGCACCATGTCGAACGTGCCGCCCAACTCGCCCTCCACCAGCGTCCGTACGATCTGCAGACCGAGGTTGCCGGAGCGGTGCGGGTCGAAGCCCTCGGGCAGGCCGACGCCGTCGTCCTGGACGGTGACCAGGAGCCGGGCCTCCTTGGTGGTGCCGCCACGGACCGCCGAGACCTCGACGGTGCCGGTGTCGCCCTCGCGGAAGCCGTGTTCGAGGGCGTTCTGCAGGATCTCGGTGAGCACCATCGACAGCGGGGTCGCCACCTCGGCGTCGAGTATTCCGAAGCGTCCGGTGCGCCGGCCGGTGACCTTGCCCGGCGAGATCTCGGCGACCATCGCGAGCACCCGGTCGGCGATCTCGTCGAACTCCACGCGCTCGTCCAGGTTCTGGGACAGCGTCTCATGCACGATCGCGATCGAGCCGACCCGCCGTACGGCCTCCTCCAGGGCCTCCCGGCCGCGCTCGGACTCGATCCGGCGGGCCTGCAGGCGCAACAGCGCGGCGACCGTCTGGAGGTTGTTCTTCACCCGGTGGTGGATCTCCCGGATGGTCGCGTCCTTGGTGATCAACTCGCGTTCGCGGCGCCGGAGTTCGGTGACGTCCCGGAGCAGCACCAGGGAACCGATGCGGGTGCCCTTGGGCTTCAGCGGGATCGCACGGAACTGGATCGCGCCGTCGGTGGACTCGATCTCGAACTCGCGCGGCGCCCAGCCGCTGGCGACCTTGGCGAGCGCCTCGTCCACCGGCCCCCGGGTCGGGGCGAGTTCGGCCGTGGTCTGACCCAGGTGATGGCCGAGCAGGTCGGTGGCGAGGCCGAGGCGATGGTAGGCGGAGAGGGCGTTCGGGGAGGCGTACTGGACGATGCCGTCCGCGTCCAGCCGGATCAGGCCGTCGCCGACGCGCGGCGAGGCATCCATGTCGACCTGCTGGTTCGGGAACGGAAACGATCCGGCAGCAATCATCTGCGCAAGGTCGGAGGCGCTCTGGAGGTAGGTCAGCTCCAGCCGGCTCGGGGTGCGCACGGTCAGCAGATTGGTGTTGCGGGCGATGACCCCGAGAACCCGGCCCTCGCGCCGTACCGGGATGGACTCGACCCGTACGGGGACCTCCTCGCGCCACTCCGGGTCACCCTCGCGGACGATCCGGCCCTCGTCCAGGGCGATGTCCAGCATGGGGCGGCGGCCCCGCGGGACCAGGTGGCCGATCATGTCGTCCTGGTAGGAGGTGGGACCGGTGTTGGGGCGCATCTGCGCCACCGAGACATAGCGGGTGCCGTCCGCGGTGGGGACCCACAGGACCAGGTCGGCGAAGGAGAGGTCGGAGAGCAGCTGCCACTCCGAGACCAGCAGATGGAGCCACTCGAGGTCGGAGTCGTCGAGGGCGGTGTGCTGGCGGACCAGTTCGTTCATGGAGGGCACATCTGCGAGCGTACCCGCGGGTCTGTTCATGGCCTAAAAGCGGCTGAAAACACCCGCGGGCCGCGGCGCCTGAGAGGGACCCTCAACCCTCCCGGCACCGCAGCCCGGAGCAGCAACGGCCGTGGGGTGTGCGGTCCCAGTCGGCCGAAGGGTGAGGAGCCGGGGCAGTCAGGGCAGAGAGCTCCGGTTCCTCGGTCCGCCTTCCTGTGCGGGGAAGACGGAAGAGTGCGACTGTGTCGTACGGTCCCGCCGTACTCCTTCAGTGCTCGTACGCAATTGTGGACTAGACCACGGTCTGTGTCCATGCGTTGGAGACTGTTCACAGTCGATGCGATCGCAGCGTAGCCCGCCGGAGTCGCTTGTGGGGCCGGATGAGGCGCGGCTTTTCCCGACACTCCGGTACGCGGGTGGGAATTTTCCTTGATTCACCCGTTCTGACGCATTCACGTAACCTCGCACTTGTCCCCTTTTCCTGCACCCGTGCCCAGGGTGACGGGGGCCGGCTCTGTTAGATTGGTCCCATCGGATTGGTCTAAACCACATAGACAGAACGGCAGGCCCAGCGTGGAAGTTGTCATCGTTCCGGACGCCGCCGCGGGTGGCGAGCTGATCGCCGAGGCCATGGCCCAGCTGCTCCGCCGCAAGCCGGACGCGCTGCTCGGGGTGGCCACGGGATCGACCCCGCTGCCCATCTACCAGGCGCTCACGGCCAAGGTGCGGTCCGGTGCCGTGGACACCTCGCGGGCGCGCATAGCCCAGCTCGACGAATACGTGGGACTGCCGGCCGAGCATCCGGAGTCGTACCGGTCGGTGCTGCGGCGCGAGGTGCTGGAGCCGCTCGGGATCGGAATGGACGCGTTCCTCGGCCCCGACGGCGCGGCCGAGGACGTGCAGGCCGCCTGCGAGGCGTACGACGGGGCGCTGGCGCAGGCAGGCGGCGTGGATCTGCAGTTGCTCGGGATCGGGACGGACGGGCACATCGGGTTCAACGAGCCGTGCTCTTCGCTGGCCTCGCGGACACGGATCAAGACGCTCACCGAGCAGACCCGGGTCGACAACGCGCGGTTCTTCGACGGGGACATCTCGCAGGTGCCGCACCATGTGATCACCCAGGGGATCGGGACGATCCTGGAGGCGCGGCATCTGGTGCTGCTCGCGACGGGTGAGGGGAAGGCCGACGCGGTCGCGGCGACCGTGGAAGGGCCGGTCGCCGCGGTGTGTCCCGCGTCGGCGCTGCAGTTGCATCCGCATGCGACGGTGGTGGTGGACGAGGGGGCCGCGTCCAAGCTGAAGCTTGCGGATTACTTCCGGTACACGTTCGTCAACAAGCCGGCCTGGCAGGGGATTTAAGGGCTGTTGCGTCTGCCGGGTTCGGTTGGGGGCGGAGTGCGGGTTCGTGGGGGCTGGTCGCGCAGTTCCCCGCGCCCCTGACGGGGCGCTATGGCTGACGGAGCGCTCCAGCTGGCGGGGGCTTCGGCTAGTCGGGGGCTATGACCTCTGCCGCTGCTGTGCCGCAGACTTGTGCCGCTCCGTGGGTGGCGATGTGCAGGGCGCCCCTGGGGGGTGCCTGGGGGACTCCCATTTCCACCACGATCGTGTCCGGGCGGGACTTGAGGAGTACGTCCAGGGCCGTGGTCATCCAGGGGTGGCGGTGTTCGTCCCGGAGCACTGCCACGATCCTGCGGTCGCCCGCCGCCGACAGGGCCTCCTGACCCGCGTGGTCGCCGGTGAAATCAGCCGTTTCCGTGCCGGGCAGGCGGCGGGAGAGTTCCGCTGCCACTCCCCAGGGGGTCTCCGTGCCCACCGCGATGTTGGACGCCGAGGTGAACACCGCCACGAAGGGGGCCGTGTTCAGGGGCGCGGCGGAGTCGACGCGCGTCACATCGAGTGCGCGGCGGGCCGCGACGAGGCCGATGTCCGTGGCCGCGTGGTCCGGCTGCGCCCGCTCCGTCGTCGCCGTCCAGCGGGCCAGTGACCGTACCCGGTCCGCCGCCTCCGCCAGGCGCTCCTCGGGAAGTTCGCCGGAGTGGACCGCCGCGACCAGGGCGTCGCGCAGGCGCCGTACCGTCTCCTCGTCCGAGAGGCCGCCGCCCACGCAGATCGCGTCGGCTCCGGCGGCGATGGCCAGGACGCTGCCGTGTTCGATGCCGTAGGCCGCGGAGATGGCCTGCATCTCGATGCCGTCGGTGACGATCAGGCCGTCGTAGCCGAGTTCGCCGCGGAGCAGATCGGTGAGGATGGTGCGGGACAGCGTGGCCGGCCGGTCCGGGTCCAGGGCCGGCACCAGGATGTGCGCGCTCATCACGGCGCGGGTGCCGGCGGCGATCGCGGCACGGAAGGGTGCCAGCTCACGGGCGTGCAGGACGTCGGCGGTCGCGTCGATGCGGGGCAGCGCGAGGTGGGAGTCGACGGCGGTGTCGCCGTGGCCCGGAAAGTGCTTGGTGCAGGCCGCCACCCCGGCCGCCTGGAGGCCGGTGACATAGGCCGCCGTGTGGCGGGCGACCAGGTCCGGGTCGGCGCCGAAGGAGCGGACGCCGATGACCGGGTTGGCCGGGTTGGAGTTGACGTCCGCGGACGGGGCCCAGTTGAAGTTCACCCCGCAGGCCGCGAGGCGGCGGCCCAGTTCGAGGGCGACCTCCCTGGTCAGCTCCACGTCGTCGACGGCGCCGAGGGCGTTGTTACCGGGGAAGGAGGAGCCGGTGTGCACCTCGAGGCGGGTGACGTCACCGCTCTCCTCGTCGATCGCCACCAGGACGTCGTCCCGTTCGGCGCGCAACCGGGCGGTGAGGGCGGTGAGTTGTTCGGGTGAGGCGACGTTGCGGCCGAACAGGCCCACGGAGGCGAGGCCTTCGCCGAGCCGGCGCAGCAGCCAGTCGGGTGCGGTGGTGCCGGTGAAGCCGGGCTGGAGGACCGTCAGCGCGTCGCGGGACAGGCGGTCCTTCGGTTCGGACGCGGTGGTGCCGCCGGCGAGTGTCGTCATCGGGTGGGTTATCCCTTCACGGCGCCCGCGGTCAGGCCCGCGGCCATCTTGCGCTGGACGAGGAGGAAGAGGACGACGATCGGCACGGCCATCATCGTGGAGCCGGCCATCATCGGGGCGTATTCGGTGCCGTGCTTGGTGGTGAAGTTGGCGAGCCAGACGGTCGCGGTCTGGTGCTCCTGGCTGAGCAGCATCAGGGCGTAGATGTACTCGTTCCAGGCCTGGATGAAGGCGTAGACCGAGGTGGCGACCAGGCCTGGGGCCAGCAGCGGGAAGACCACCCGGACGAAGGCGCCGGTGCGGGAACAGCCGTCGACCATCGCGGCCTCCTCCAGCTCCTTCGGGATGTTGACGATGAAGCCGCGCATGGTCCACACCGTGAACGGGAGGATGAAGGTCAGATAGGTGATGATCAGGCCGGTGAGCTTGTCGTACTGCCCCAGGTCGTTGAGGAGCAGGAATACCGGGATGATCATCGCGACCAGCGGGACCATCTGGACCGCGAGGATGCCGACGATCACGATCCTGCGGCCGCGGAAGGCGAACCGCGAGATGGCCAGGGCGGCCAGCAGGCCGATGACCATGCCGATCACGACGACGGACAGGGAGACGATCAGGCTGCGGCCCACCGAGCCCCAGAAGTCGCCGATGTCCAGGGCGCGCTGGAAGTTGGACAGGGTCAGGCCCGTGGGCAGCAGGCTCGGATCCGGGTCGATGGCGTCTTTCGCCGGCTTGAACGCCGTGTTCAGCATCCAGTAGACGGGGAAGCCGACGACGACGAAGACCAGGAGGCCGACGAGGTTCCAGCCCAGGCGGGGTCCCCTGCGGACGGTTGGGGTGCTCATTCGACCTCTCCGATCTTCAGCATCTGGCGCATGTACACGGCGACGACACCGAGCAGGAGGAGCACGGTGAGCAGGGCGATCGCGGAGCCCTGTCCGTAGTCGTTGACCACGAAGGCACGGTCGTAGGAGTAGGTGGTCAGCAGCTGGAACTCGGGCTCGGGGTGGCCGCCGCGCATCACGAAGACCTGGGGGAAGACGCCCATGTCCCAGATCACCGAGAGGGTCGTGAGCATCACGATGATCGGCTTGAGGATGGGGAGCGTGACATACCGGAAGACGCCCCAGGCGCCCGCGCCGTCGAGCCGGGCGGCCTCCTCCAGCTCCGCCGGGACCTGGGTCAGACCGGCACTCAGCGTGATGACCACGAAGGGCACCGCTCCCCAGACCACCAGGAGCATGATCACCGCGAGTCCCTCGGGGCCGCTGGCGAACCAGTTGTGGCCGATCATCTCCACCCCGGGGATCTTGCTGAGCAGGGCGTTGAGGATGCCGTAGTCGGAGTCGAAGAGCCACTTGAAGAGCGTGGTGGCGACGATGACCGGCATGCCCCAGCTGGCCACCAGCACGATGTTGACCAGGGTCTTCACCCAGCCGGAGACCCGCTGCAACAGCAGGGCGACGAGCATGCCGACGACCATGGTGAAGACCACGCTGCCGACCGCGAAGACGATCGTGCGGAGCACGACCTGCCAGAACTCGGTGTCGCCCAGGACGTCGGAGAAGTTCCCGAACCCGACCCACTCGGCCGGCTTGAACCCCCACAGCTGGGACTGCCCGAACTCCTGGAAGGAGAGGGCGACCAGCCGGTAGAGGGGATAGCCGAGCACCAGCCCGAGAATCGCCAGACAGGGCGCGAGCAGCAGCCAGGGGACGGACGGCCCGCCCGAGCGCCGGTTCGCACGTGGTCTGGCCTGGGTGCCCAGTGGTGGCGCCTGCCGCTGCGGCGGCACCTTGGCGGGTGTGGTGGTATCAGCGGCACTCATCGCGAGCTCCTCAAGCAGTTCGAGAGAGGCCGGCAGCGGCGCGCCCCTTCAGGGGCGCGGGGAACTGCGCGACCAGCCACAACGCACCGGTACCGACCCACCAACCCGTCGCGGCTCTTTCCGACTTCACCCACCGGCCGGGCCTGGCCCCCCGTCGGCCAGGCCCGCCGCAGGCGGCTACGCCTTGTTGATGACCTTGTCGATCGCCGCGTCCGCGGTCTTCGCCGCCGCCTCGACCGTCTGCTTGCCCGTGCCGATGTTCTGCAGCATGGTCTGCAGGACCTGCGCCTTCTCGACCTGACCCCAGCCCGGCGCCATCGGGACGAACCAGTTGGACTCGGCCGCCTCGGCCGGCACCGCGGTCGCCGGGTCGTTCTTCAGCGTCGCGAGGTCGGTCTTGTTGTTGGGCAGGTTGCCCTTGGCCATCAGGCCCTTCTGGCCGGAGGGACCGGTGAACGCGTTGATCCACTCGGCGGCCACACCCTGCGCCTTGGACTTCACCGGGATGGCGAGGTCGGAACCGCCCAGGAAGACCGGCATGTTCTTGCCGGACGGGCCGGGCATCACGAAGTTGACGAGGTTGTCCTTCAGCTTGCCGCCGGTCTTGTCGTTCTTCGGGTCGGCCGCGGTGGCGCCTTCCCACGCGGCGCCGAAGATCATGGCCGACTTGCCCTGGCCGTAGACGATGTACCGGTCGGACTCGTCCTTGGTCTTGTCACCGTGCATGTACTTGTCGATGACGTTCTTGAACTCGGTGAGGCCCTTGATGGACTCGGGCGAGGAGAGGTTGCCCTTCCACTGGCCGCCGGACTCCGCGGCGATGGAGCCGCCCGCGTCGTAGACGAAGGACATGGCCGCGTACCAGTCGCGGGTGGGCTGGTACCAGGCGCTGAACTTGTCGCCTTCCTTCTTCTGGATCTTGTCCAGGTCGGCGGTCAGCTCGGTGTAGGTCTTCGGCGTGGTCTTGACGCCGGCCGAGGCGGCGACGTCCTTGCGCCAGTTGGCGACGCGGCCACCGGCGTAGTACGGCACGCCGTAGGTCTTGCTGTCGTACGTCACCGAGGCCTTGAGGCCGTCGAGCCACTGGTCGGCGTTGGTGAACTGGGAGGTCTCGACGGGGGCGAAGGCGCCCTTGACCATGTAGCTGAGCATCTCGGTGTTGCCCATCTCGACCACGTCGGGGGCCTTGTCCGTGGCAAGGACGGCGTCCAGCTTGGTGTTCTTGTCCGGCCAGCCGTAGTACTCGTGCTTGATCTTGATGCCGGGGTGCTTCTTCTGCACGGCGGCGTCGGCGGCCTTCACCAGGTCGGGCCAGTTGTTCTGGGCGTCCACGGTGAGCCAGACGGTCAGCTCCTTGGCGTCCGTCCCCTGCGCCTTGTTGTCGTCCTTCTTGTCACTGCCACACGCCGCGATGGAGACGACCATGCCCGCGATACCAATCGCGGCTATCAGCTTGCGCTTCACGCCACCCTCCTCAGGGATGCCACAAACCCCCCTGCCTCCCCGCGCGAGCGTTGGGCCGGGACCTGGACCAATGGTGTAGACCAGTGCGGGAAGCTTGGCCCAGACCAGCAGGCCTGTCAAGGGTGGTCGAATGGCCTCCGACCAGCCGTTATGCGACCTATATATGCAGGAACCTTTAAGTAAGAAGCCCTCGAAAACCCGGGGCGCGGACGAGACAATTCCGGTAGACCACTCACCTGGTGGACTAGACCAAAAGAGCCCGCGGCGGTATACAGAGGGGATCACGCAGCGTGCTGGGGATGTCCCGGTACGCTGCCGTGCCACGAAGTGGCCGGATCAGGAGCCGGGAAGGCGGAGCATGAGCACCGACGTCAGCAGTGCGGAGAACGAGAGCGGGACAGCCGTCCGTACCGCGCGCGTGCCCAAGTACTACCGCCTGAAGAAACATCTCCTCGAAATGACGGAGACACAGGCGCCCGGCACCCCGGTCCCGCCCGAGCGCACACTGGCCGCCGAGTTCGACACCTCCCGCACCACCGTCCGCCAGGCCCTCCAGGAGCTGGTCGTCGAGGGCCGCCTGGAGCGCATCCAGGGCAAGGGCACCTTCGTCGCCAAGCCCAAGGTCTCCCAGGCACTGCAGCTCACCTCCTACACGGAGGACATGCGCGCCCAGGGCCTGGAGCCGACCTCACAGCTGCTGGACATCGGCTACATCACCGCCGACGACCGGCTCGCCGGCCTGCTCGACATAACGGCAGGCGGACGGGTGCTGCGCATCGAGCGGCTGCGCATGGCCAATGGCGAGCCCATGGCCATAGAGACCACGCACCTGAGCGCCAAGCGCTTCCCGGCCCTGCGCCGCTCCCTGGTCAAGTACACGTCCCTCTACACCGCCCTCGCCGAGGTGTACGACGTCCATCTCGCCGAGGCCGAGGAGACCATCGAGACCTCGCTGGCCACCCCGCGCGAGGCCGGCCTGCTCGGCACCGACGTGGGCCTGCCGATGCTGATGCTCTCCCGGCATTCCCTGGACCGCGACGGCCAGCCGGTGGAGTGGGTGCGCTCGGTGTACCGCGGCGACCGCTACAAGTTCGTGGCCCGCCTCAAGCGCCCGCAGGACTGACGCGGAGCGCCTTTCACAGAATCGACATGCCGATAGCCGAACAGCTACTTCCGCTGCGGTGACGCCGTGACCTAGATTGCCTGCGCATTACACAGGCGAACGGTGAGGGGACGGAGCCGCGGTATGTCGGATGTACCTGAAGTGAGGCAGCCGGTGGTGACACCGATACGCGTGGTCATCGCCGTCTGCCTCGTCGCGCCCTTCGTGGCGATGCTGTGGGTGGGCTCCTACGCCAAGACGGACCCGACGTTCATCGGGATCCCGTTCTTCTACTGGTACCAGATGCTGTGGGTACTGATATCCACCGCGCTCACGATGACCGCGTACCAGCTGTGGCAGCGTGACCAGCGCGCCCGCAAGTCCGAGAGCACGAGCGGGGGTGCGCAGCGGTGAAGGACGGTGTGAACGGCGTCGCGCTCGGCGTCTTCATCTTCTTCTTCCTGGCCGTCACGGTCATGGGCTTCCTGGCCGCGCGCTGGCGCAAGGCCGAGAACGAGCACTCCCTGGACGAATGGGGCCTGGGCGGCCGGTCGTTCGGTACCTGGGTCACCTGGTTCCTGCTCGGCGGCGACCTCTACACGGCGTACACCTTCGTCGCCGTACCGGCGGCGATCTACGCGGCGGGCGCGGCCGGCTTCTTCGCGGTGCCGTACACGATCCTCGTCTATCCGCTGATCTTCACGTTCCTGCCCCGCCTGTGGTCGGTCTCCCACAAGCACGGCTATGTGACGACCTCGGACTTCGTGCGCGGCCGCTTCGGCTCCAAGGGCCTCTCGCTCGCCGTCGCCCTGACCGGCATCCTGGCGACGATGCCCTACATCGCGCTCCAACTCGTCGGCATCCAGGCCGTCCTCGACGTCATGGGCATCGGCGGCGGCGACGGCACCAACTGGTTCGTGAAGGACCTCCCGCTCCTCATCGCCTTCGGCGTCCTGGCGGCGTACACCTACTCCTCCGGTCTCCGCGCGCCCGCGCTCATCGCGTTCGTGAAGGACGGGCTGATCTACCTCGTCATCGCGGTGGCGATCATCTACATCCCGATCAAGCTGGGCGGCTTCGACGACATCTTCGCCAAGGCCGGCGACGCCTTCGCCCAGGTCAATCCGGCCACCGGCAAACCACGCGGCGCGCTGGCACCGGCCGAGGCCGGCCAGTGGACCTACGCCACCCTGGCCCTGGGCTCCGCGCTCGCGCTGTTCATGTACCCGCACTCGATCACCGCGACGCTCTCCTCCCGCAGCCGTGACGTGATCCGCCGCAACACCACGATCCTGCCGCTGTACTCCCTGATGCTGGGCCTGCTCGCGCTGCTCGGCTTCATGGCCATCGCGGCCGGCGTCAAGGTCACCAACGGCCAGCTGGCGATCCCTCAGCTGTTCGAGAACATGTTCCCGGACTGGTTCGCGGGCGTGGCCTTCGCGGCGATCGGCATCGGCGCCCTGGTTCCGGCGGCCATCATGTCCATCGCGGCCGCGAACCTCTTCACCCGCAACATCTACCGGGACTTCATCAAGCCGGACGCCACACCGAAGCAGGAGGCCCAGGTCTCCAAGCTCGTGTCGCTGCTGGTGAAGGTCGGCGCGCTGGTCTTCGTCCTCACCATGGACAAGACGGTCGCCATCAACTTCCAGCTGCTGGGCGGCATCTGGATCCTCCAGACCTTCCCGGCCCTGGTCGGCGGCCTGTTCACCCGCTGGTTCCACCGCTGGGCCCTGCTGGCGGGCTGGGCGGTCGGCATGGTCTACGGCACGGCCGCGGCGTACGGCGTGGCCTCCCCCACCCAGAAGCACTTCGGCGGCTCGGCCAAGGAGATCCCGGGCATCGGCGAGATCGGCTACATCGGCCTGACGGCGTTCGTGATGAACGTGGTGGTGACGGTCGTCCTGACGTTCGCGCTGAAGGCGCTGAAGGCGCCCGAGGGCGTCGACGAGACGACCCCGCAGGACTACACGGCGGACGCGGGCGACGCGGACGTGGAGGTCGAACTCCCGCCGGCCGTCGCGGGATCCGCGCACTGACGAGGCCCGGCCGGGCGCACGCGTGGCTCTCTAGTGACGCGTGCGCCCGGCCATCGCGTCCCAGAAGCGGTCCAGTTCGCGGACGCGCATGCTCACCCAGGGGGGTGTCTTGCGGTGCACCAGCCTGGGGAAGAACCGCCGTACGGGTCCCGGCAACAGCACTTGCTGCTGACGGCAGAACGGCTCACGGACCTCTCCCCGGGGCACCGTGCCCCGGGGCGGGTACGGACAGAGCTGGAACTTGCAGTCGGGCAGACACGTGGCACCCGGGGCGGGTGGCGCCGCGGTGCCGGGCCGCAGACCGGCGCGCAGCGGCTCACGGCTCGTGCGGATGCACGGCGGGAGCGGCACACCCGACAGCTCGGCGCGGGCCATGCGCTCCTCGACCTCGTCGGGATATCCGTCCCGCTCGACCAGGTTCAGCATGAGCAGCACGTCGGCGACGAGGCGCTGGGCGCGTCCGTCGAGGGTGCTCCAGCCGGCCGAGGGCGGTATCCACAGGTTGTGCTTGCGGTAGCCGCCGTTCTGTCCGGTGCGCGAGCCCACGTTGTCGGTGACGGTCTTCTCGTCGATCCACAGGAAACGCTCGGGCTGCCCGGTCTCCAGCGCCATCGCCGCCAGATCGCCGGCCTCGGCGACGAACGGATGCAGTGTCCGCCGGGGCGCGTCACCGTTCGTGCCCGGCGAGCCCGGCGGGCTGTTCACCGTGCCCGTCATGGACAGCCAGCGCTGCACCGTCTGCACCGCGCTGGTCCCGCCGATCGCCCGGGACTGCTCGGGCGACCCGTCGGGGTGGTCGTCCCGCCACATCGCGTCCTGCGCGTCCCGTTCGCGGCGGCCGGCGCTGTCCGGGAGTTCCCACAGGCACAGCGCCTGGATCAGGGTCAGGTGCGTGTACCAGCACCGGGACCGCTGGAGCATGGTCTCCGCCTGCCGGATCAGCTCGGCCCGGCTGCCCGGATACGAATAAGGGTGGCGTTTGCGCCGGTTGGCCGCGAACCTGAAGCCCTGGGCGAGCGCGGCCTCCAGGGCGAGCGGCAGGTCGGGGGCGCCCTGGGTGTACTTCGGGTCGAGATGGCGCAGCCACTTGGCGAGGCGTTCGCGGGCCTCGTCACGGTGGGCGTCGTCGACGGAGCCGAGGAGCATGGGGATCATCGTGGCCCTCATCACGAACTCCCTGGACAGCTCGATACGGTCGTTCCGGTACCGCTGCTTGATCTCCTTGCGGCGCTGCTGCAGCCGGTCGATCTCCACGGCCGACCTGTCCCATGAGGAGGCGCGGGCGGTCATCGCGTCCCGCATCCGCCCGGTCCAGTCCTGGTCCTCCCTCCTCCTGCGGGTCCGCAGCCGGCCGACCGCCTCGTCGTACTCCTTGACGGGATCGGTGTTCAGGCCGAACTTCTCCCGGATCACCGCGAACGCCGCGGTTCCGCCGCTGCCGAACTCCTGGGCGACAGCCAGGCGCACGGCGTACGAGGACTCCGCCTTCCCGATCTGGAAGAGGTGGTGGTAGAGCCGCATGGTGTCGGTCTTCTCGGAGGCCGCACGCAGTGTCGTGCCGAGCTGCTTGAGCAGCCTGCGCTTGGCGTCCTCGACGGTGCGCCGGTCGCCCTTGATGTCGGGCCAGCGCTCGCGCACCTTCTCGACGATGTCGCTCAGCAGGCGCTGCAGGGGTTCCACGCTGTCGATCTCCAGGGCCGCCGCGTACAGGTCGAGGGCCTTGGGATCATCCGTACGGCGGTTCGCGGCGGTGAACAGGCGGTCGGCCATGGGCCGGCCGAACACCGGGGCCTGCCGCCACAGCTCGTCCCGGTGCTTGCGCAGCTCCGCCGCGAGATTGCCGCCCTTGGCCGACAGCTCCGCCGCCCGGCGACGGGAGAGCAGCACCAGGGCGATGAGCAGCTCACGGCTGGGGCCCGGCGGCCGCAGCGCCAGCTCGATCAACTCGCCGGCGTCCCGCTCGCCGAGGTGATGCAGCATACGGAAGCCGAAGTAGGCCTGGATGATGCTGTGCGGGAAGCGGACCCTCTTCTCGAAACTCTCCACCAGCCGGAGTCTGTTCGCGTTGGCCGCGAAGTGGGCGAACGCCGTCTGGCACTGGCCCATGCTGCCCTCGCTCAGACGCTTCCGCTCCCTGGGGCTCAGGTGAGCGCAGAGCGTGTCCCAGATCCGTTGCCGGTGCCACTCCGAGAAGGTGTTCCCGCGCTTGCCGTACCGGTCGAAACGGCGTGTCCTGGCCCACAGATGGTCCGCCCGGGCCGATGTCCGCCGCGCCCGGCCCGGGTGGACGTCACTGCCCAGCAGTTCGCCGAACCCGACCTCCAGCTTGTCCTGGAGCAGTCCGATGCACGCGAGCGCGGCGACCACCTTGCCGGTGTCGTCGCGTTCCTGCGGACTCAGCTCGACGCCCTCGCGCAGCCGGCCCTCGCGCACGGCACGGTCCCACGTCTCCAGCAGCCACAGTCGCAGCGTGCCGCGGTCCCAGCTGCGCGTGTCCAGCCGGTGGGCGTCGTCGCGCGGACGGTCGCGTTCCAGGCCGCCGCGGTGGTGCAGTTCGCGGGCGATCTGCAGATAGATGGGCGACTCGGTGACCTCCGCGGTCTCCACGATCCAGTCCAGGCGGCGCTCGTCCGTCTCCGGGACCCGCGCCTCGACGAAGCGCAGCGCCTCCTCCTCGCTCAGCGGTTCGAGCTCCACGATCGCCGCGGGCGTGCTCTCCAACGGGCTGTGCGGCCGGGACGCGATGACCAGCGGCAGCTTCTCCTCGTGGGCCCGCTCGATGGCCTTGCGGATGATGTTGTCCCGGTCTTCCTGGAACCTCTCGTCGAGTACCGCCTCTTCCAGGCCGTCGGCGATGACGACCACCTTGTCGTCGGCGAGCAGTTGCTGCCAGACCCGGCCGTTCTTGCCGCGCGCCAGAATGCCCTGGGGTGCCTCCTCGGCGAACCGTTCCCGGGCCATGCGCTCGAAGTTCAGGTCGCCCCCGGTGGCGTCCCGCAGCCGTATCGGCACAGGAACGGCATGCTGCCGGGCCAGCAGTTCGGTGAGCCGTACCAGAACGGCGGTCTTGCCCGAGCCGATACCGCCGACGAGCAGATAGGGCCGGCGGGTCTCGCGCTGCCGCAGCCGCTGGGCGATGACCCGGGCCAGCTCCTCGCGCCCCACGACCTCGGAGATGTCCGGTCCGGCCGTGCGCACCAGCCTGCGCGGATCGGTGCGTGCCTTGGCCAGGTAGCGCCGCTTGGTCCAGTGGTACCAGAAGAACAGAAACGTCGCCGCGGCGACGGAGGCGGCGAGGAGGGGACCGAGGAAACGCAGGACGGCTTCGAACCCGGCGTCCGAGTCCTTCCGCCACCTCTCGAACGGGGTCGTCTGGTGGGTGGCGAGGATCCAGACACCCTCGGCGACCCAGGCGAGGAACAGGATCAGGAGGGTCAGCCAGACAACTCGGCTGAGATTGGTGTACGACCACCACCGGCGCCAGTTCCTGGGACGGGTGGTGTTGCGGCGGGCCTCGAGCCGGATCGTCAGATGGTGCCAGTGCCCCAGGAGGAACCGCCGGGCTCGGCGCCACGCCCGGCGTGCGTCCAGCGTCGCCATCGGCGCACTGCGTGGCCGTACCTTGCCCGGCGGGTGACGGACGATTCTCGTCATGGTGCCTCTCCTTGCGAGACCGGCTCTCGGTACGGAGGACCCGCCGGGCACCTAACTCCATGGAAGCACTCCCCTCCGGCCCCGCAACTCGACTGCGTGCACGGCCCGAACGGGGAGGCGGCACCTCCTGGAAATCCAGGAGCACCTTGTCAGCGGCCTCCGGCAGACTCGGCAGCATGGACATCACGATCCGGCCCGTGGACCCCGCCGAATACGAAGCGCTCGGTGAGATCACCGCCCGGGCCTACCTCCGGGACGGCCTCCTCGACTACGGCGAGGGCGACGAGTACCTGCCCGTGCTGAAGGACGTGGCACACCGGGCGGCCGCCGCCGACGTGCTCGTGGCCGTGGACGGCGAAAGGCTCCTCGGCGGAGTCACCTTCGTCGCCGGCCCCGGCCCGATCGCCGACATCGCACGCCCCGGCGAGGCCGAGATCAGGGCGCTCGCGGTCGCGCACGAGGCCCGCGGCCGGGGTGCCGGCGAGGCCCTCGTCCGCGCCTGCGTCGACCGGGCGCGAGCCACGGAGGGCTGCACGGCCGTCGTCCTGTCGAGCCAGCGGAGCATGCACACCGCCCACCGGATCTACGAACGCCTCGGCTTCGTCCGCACACCCGAGCGGGACTGGAATCCCGTGCCGCACCTGGACGACATCACTCTCCTCACCTACGAGCTGACACTCCGACACCTCCGCGACACAACATGTGGGGGTGACACCGCGACCCGGCACTAGATGTATGCTCATGCTCGCTGTCGCCGCAGGGGAATCCGGTGCGAATCCGGAACTGTCCCGCAACGGTGTACTTGCGCACATCTGTGCACAAGCGTCAGTCCGAGGACCTGCCGACAGCACACCCGGCCGTCCGGCCCGGGTGTTCTGACGTCCGGGCCTCGTGGAGTGGGCCGGGGACGCGACACGCGTGCGTGCGCTCGTGTGCTGCCTCCTGCCCTCCGCCAGGCCCCGTGCCGAGCGAGGGAGAGCCCCACGTGACCATCGCGCCAGCCGAACCGGCTTCAGCGACCATCTCTGTGGACGAGGACGGTCCCGGCACCGCGTTGCTGCGGACCCTGACCGGGCTGACCGCCGACCTCCCCGACGCCGACCCCGGCCGGGTCGCCGCCGCCGCGCTGCGCGGCCGGTCCGCGCGGGCCGACGAGTCGGAGTTGCGCGAGCTGGCCACCGAGGCGGCCGCCGGCCTCATCTCCGAGGACCCCGCCTACTCCCGGCTCGCCGCCCGGCTGCTGACGATCTCGATCCGCGCCGAGGCCGCCTCGCAGGGCGTGACGTCCTTCACCGAGTCCGTCGCCGTCGGCCACCGCGAGGGCCTCGTCGCCGACCGCACCACCGAGTTCGTGCGCGTGCACGCGGCCCGCCTGGACGCCCTGGTCGACCCGGACGCCGACGACCGCTTCGGCTACTTCGGCCTGCGCACCCTGCACAGCCGTTACCTGCTCCGGCACCCGATCACCCGCAAGGTCATCGAGACCCCCCAGCACTTCATGCTCCGGGTCGCCGCCGGCCTCGCGGAGGACGACACCACTCGCGCCCTGGACGAAGTCGCCGCGCTCTACCGGCTCATGAGCCGGCTCGACTACCTCCCCTCCTCCCCCACCCTCTTCAACTCCGGCACCCGCCACCCCCAGATGTCGTCCTGCTACCTCCTCGACTCCCCGAAGGACGAGCTGGACTCCATCTACGACCGCTACCACCAGGTGGCCCGGCTCTCGAAGCACGCCGGCGGCATCGGTCTTTCGTACAGCCGCATCCGCTCCCGCGGTTCGCTGATCCGCGGCACCAACGGGCACTCCAACGGCATCGTGCCGTTCCTGAAGACCCTGGACGCCTCGGTGGCCGCGGTGAACCAGGGCGGCCGGCGCAAGGGCGCGGCCGCGGTCTACCTGGAGACCTGGCACTCCGACATCGAGGAGTTCCTGGAGCTGCGCGACAACACCGGTGAGGACGCCCGGCGTACGCACAACCTGAACCTCGCGCACTGGGTCCCCGACGAGTTCATGCGCCGGGTGAACGCCGACGAGGTGTGGTCCCTGTTCTCCCCCGCCGACGTGCCGGAGCTGGTGGACCTGTGGGGCGACGAGTTCGACGCCGCCTACCGCAGGGCCGAGGCCGAGGGGCTCGCGCGCAAGACCATCCCGGCCCGTGACCTGTACGGCCGGATGATGCGCACCCTCGCGCAGACCGGCAACGGCTGGATGACCTTCAAGGACGCGGCGAACCGGACCGCGAACCAGACGGCCACCCCCGGCCATGTCGTCCACTCCTCCAACCTCTGCACGGAGATCCTGGAGGTCACGGACGACGGCGAGACGGCGGTCTGCAACCTGGGGTCCGTGAACCTCGGCGCGTTCGTGGACACGGCGGCCGGTGACATCGACTGGGAGCGCCTGGACGAGACCGTCCGCACCGCGGTCACCTTCCTCGACCGGGTCGTCGACATCAACTTCTACCCGACCGAGCAGGCGGGCCGCTCCAACGCCAAGTGGCGTCCCGTCGGCCTCGGTGCCATGGGTCTGCAGGACGTCTTCTTCAAGCTGCGGCTGCCCTTCGACTCCGCCGAGGCGAAGGCGCTCTCCACCCGGATCGCCGAGCGGATCATGCTCGCCGCGTACGAGGCCTCCGCCGACCTCGCCGAGCGCGGCGGCCCGCTGCCGGCCTGGGAGAAGACCCGTACCGCACAGGGTGTCCTGCACCCCGACCACTACGGCGTCGAGTTCACCTGGCCGGAGCGCTGGGCGGCGCTGCGCGCGCGGATCGCCACGACCGGCCTGCGCAACAGCCTGCTGCTGGCCATCGCACCCACCGCCACCATCGCCTCGATCGCCGGTGTCTACGAGTGCATCGAGCCGCAGGTCTCCAACCTCTTCAAGCGCGAGACGCTGTCCGGTGAGTTCCTCCAGGTCAACTCCTACCTGGTGCAGGAGCTCAAGGACCTGGGCGTCTGGGACGCCCGCACCCGTGAGGCGCTGCGCGAGGCCAACGGCTCGGTGCAGGACTTCGCTTGGATCCCGGCGGACGTACGGGCGCTGTACCGCACGGCGTGGGAGATCCCGCAGCGCGGTCTGATCGACATGGCAGCCGCCCGCACCCCGTACCTGGACCAGGCCCAGTCCCTGAACCTGTTCCTGGAGACGCCGACCATCGGCAAGCTCTCCTCGATGTACGCGTACGCCTGGAAGTCGGGCCTGAAGACGACGTACTACCTGCGCTCGCGCCCGGCGACCCGGATCGCCCGCGCCGCGCAGGCCCAAGCCACCGTTCCCGCCCAGCAGACGGCTCCCGAAGACGCGGTCGCCTGCTCCCTGGAAAACCCCGAGTCCTGCGAGGCCTGCCAGTAATGACCACCCAGCACAAGAACCTGCTCGACCCGGGCTTCGAGCTGACTCTGCGACCGATGCGCTACCCGGACTTCTACGAGCGCTACCGGGACGCCATCAAGAACACCTGGACCGTCGAGGAGGTCGACCTCCACTCGGATGTCGCCGACCTCGCCAGGCTCAGCCCCTCCGAGCAGCACCTGATCGGGCGGCTCGTCGCCTTCTTCGCGACCGGTGACTCGATCGTGGCGAACAACCTGGTGCTGACGCTGTACAAGCACATCAACTCCCCCGAGGCGCGGCTGTACCTGAGCCGCCAGCTGTTCGAGGAGGCCGTGCACGTCCAGTTCTATCTGACCCTCCTGGACACCTATCTCCCCGACCCGGAGGACCGCACGGCCGCGTTCGCCGCGGTGGAGAACATCGCCTCCATCCGCGAGAAGGCCCAGTTCTGCTTCAAGTGGATGGACTCGGTGGAGAACCTGGACCGCCTGGAGTCCCAGGCCGACCGGCGCCGCTTCCTGCTCAACCTGATCTGCTTCGCCGCGTGCATCGAGGGCCTGTTCTTCTACGGCGCCTTCGCGTACGTCTACTGGTTCCGCAGCCGGGGTCTGCTGCACGGTCTCGCCACGGGCACCAACTGGGTGTTCCGTGACGAGACGATGCACATGAGCTTCGCGTTCGACGTGGTCGACACGGTCCGCAAGGAGGAGCCGGAGCTCTTCGACGACGAGCTTCAGCAGCAGGTCACCGACATGCTGCGGGAGGCCGTCGAGGGGGAGCTGCAGTTCGCCCGTGACCTGTGCGGTGACGGCCTGCCCGGCATGAACACCGACTCGATGCGCCAGTACCTGGAGTGCGTCGCCGACCAGCGGCTCGGCCGCCTCGGCTTCGCTCCGGTGTACGGCTCGGAGAACCCGTTCTCCTTCATGGAGCTGCAGGGCGTTCAGGAGCTGACGAACTTCTTCGAGCGGCGTCCGTCCGCGTACCAGGTCGCGGTGGAGGGCACCGTGGACCTGGACGAAGACTTCTGAGTCTCCCGCTCCCCGTGGGCCTCATGGGCCTCCCTGATCTGCCGGTCGATGCGCCTGTCGCGCAGGACACCGAGCACGGACGGGAGGGCCATGAGGACCAGGATGCCGAGGACCAGGACCATTCCGACGAGACCTTCGATCTGGTTTCCGTTCATGGACACCACTGTCCCGCCGAATGCTCCTTACCGTGAGTGGCAGCACTGCCACACACCCTCGAATTACTGCCAGCGGCGAGGCACACTGGCAGCATGCTGAAGAACGTGGCCGCAGTGCTTCTGGACGGCGTGCACCCCTTCGAGCTCGGCGTGGTCTGCGAGGTCTTCGGCCTGGACCGCTCCGACGAGGGGCTGCCGGTGTACGACTTCGCGGTGGTCTCGGCGGAGGGGCCGACGCTCGGCACCCATGTGCCGGGCCTCACCGTCTCCACGCCGTACGGCCTGGACCGGCTGGACGAGGCCGACCTGATCGCGGTGCCGGCCTCCGACGCCAACGTCGACCGGGACTACCCGCCCGAGCTGCTCGACGCGCTGCGTCGGGCCGTGGACCGGGGCGCCCGGGTGCTGAGCGTGTGTTCCGGCGTCTTCGTCCTTGGCGCGGCCGGGCTGCTGGACGGGCGGCGGTGCGCCGTGCACTGGCGGCATGCCCGGCTGCTGGCCCGCCGTTTCCCGCGCACCCGGGTCGAGCCGGACGTGCTGTACGTCGACGAGGACCCGGTGATCACCTCGGCGGGCACCGCGGCCGGTATCGACGCCTGTCTGCACATCGTCCGCAAGGAGCAGGGGCCCGAGGTCGCCAAGAAGATCGCCCGGCGGATGGTGGTGCCCCCGCACCGGGACGGCGGCCAGGCCCAGTACATCGAGCGCCCGCTGCCGGAGGGCCCCTGCGACACGGTCGGCGAGGTGCTGGCCTGGATGGCGGAGCATCTCGACGAGGAGGTCACCGTCGAGCAGCTGGCCGCCCGCGCCCTGATGGCCCCGCGCACCTTCGCCCGCCGCTTCCAGCAGGAGACCGGCACCACGCCGTACCGCTGGATCCTGCGGCAACGGGTGCTGCTGGCCCAGGAGTTGCTGGAGGGGACCGACGAGACGATGGACGCCGTCGCGGGCCGCACCGGCTTCGGTACGGCGGCCGCGCTGCGGCACCAGTTCGTGAAGGAGCTGGGCACCACGCCGAACGCCTACCGGCGCGCGTTCCGGGGCCCGGAGGCCGCCTGAGCGCGCGCCGGTATCAGGAGCCACCCGCCGATCGGCCGGTCACCAGGGCACGGGCGTCAGCAGCAGCCGGTGCGGCCGCAGCGTGATGCCCACCCGGGTGGCGTCGTTGGACCCGGGAACCTGTTCGAAGCGGTACCTGGCGCACAACGCCGCGGTGATCAGGCTGAGTTGGGTCATGGAGAAGTGGTCGCTGGGGCACTTGCGGTTGCCGACGCTGAAGGGGCTCATGGCGTACTTCGGCACCTCCTGGGCCCGCTCCGGAAGCCAGCGGTCCGGGTCGAAGTCGAGGTGCGCGTCGTACGAGTCGGCGTCGCGCTGGATGGCGTAGGGGCTGTAGACGATGTCGGCCCCCGCCGGAATGCGATAGCCGCCGAGCTCGGTGTCGGTCTTGGCGCGCCGCGTCAATATCCATACGGCGGGCCGCAAACGCATCGCCTCGACGACGACATTGTTGGTGTGCGTGAGCCGCCGAACGTGCTCGAATCCAACCGGTCGACCTCCTGTCACGGATTCGACCTCGGTCCGTACCTTCTCGGCATGTTCCGGGTGTTCGGCGAGGACCTGGAGCAGCCACATGATCGTGGAAGCGACAGTTTCGCTGCCGGGGGTGAGTATCGCGACGACCTGGTCGTGGATCTCCTGTTCCCCGATGGGCTCGCCATTCTCATCCTTCGCCGCCAGCAATGCTGTCAGCAAATCGTCCGGCTTTTGACCAGATGCCCGGCGTTCGGCGACGATCTCGTCGACGAGGAGATGCAAATCGGCCAGCGCCCGGTTGAATTCACGGTTGGCCGGCAGCGGCAGCCGGTACAGCGGGCCCAGTGGTACGACCATCCGCCGGTACATACCGCGGAAGACGCTCGCGAGGTCCACGCTCAGCCGCTCGGCGCGCTCGTCCATGTACTCGCCGCGCAGCAGGCAGCGGGCGGCGATGCGGACGGCGACCCGGAAGGACTCCGAGGTGCAGTCGACGGTGTCGCCGGGCTGCCAGCGCTCGGTCAGCGCGTGCGCCTCCTCCTCCATGATCGGCCCGTAGTCGGGGATCGCGGAGAGGTTGAAGGCGGGCTGGATGGTGCGGCGCTGGCGGCGGTGGCGGGGCCCGTTGGCGGTGGCCACGCCCTCCTTGCCGAGCAGTCCCTCCAGGGACTCCCAGAGCGGGCCGGCGATGATGAAGTCGGGGTTGAGGGCGAGGGCCCCGGTGAGCGCCGGGGTGGTGACGGCGTACACCTCCTTGGGGCCGAGGCGCAGGCGCACCATGGCGCCGTCGGCGCGCAGCCGGGACATGAAGGCCAGCGGGTCGCGGACCAGCTGCCAACCGTGGCCGAGTATCGGCACACCGCCCCCGGCCAGGGGCGGTTCGCGCAGTTCACCGCGTTCGGAAGCCTCCGCGGTCGCGGGCTTCACGGACTCGACGGTCATTTCTCACCTGCCGCTTCGTTGTTGACGTACGGGGGCGTGGACCGGTCGTCCCAGCTGTCGACCATGTAACGGCCGGATTCGTGGTGGAACCAGTAGACGGAACTGAACCAGTTCCGCATATTGGCGACACAGGCCAGGACCGCGGCACCGAGTTCCTTTCCGCGCACGGTGCCGTCTTCGAGCTGTTCGGCGAATCGATGAGCGGTCCGCTCGGCGGCCAGGAATTCGCTAATGCATTCCTCGACACGTCGCCTGACTTCTTCGACCGCCTGTTCCAGACTCATTCCCTCGTGGGTGACGAGACTGATTCCGAGATTGTGCACCTCATTGCCCGCTATTTCCTTGGGCAGCGAGCAGAGGTCGTTGTACCAGGCGGCGAATTCCTGGCTGAGCAGCGCCGGACGACGGTATGCCGGATTCTTGCGCACGGCGTCCGGGAGTTCGATCCCGGCGCTCGGTTCGAGCAGGTCCGTCCATATCCAGTGGGCGAAGGTGAGGCGCCGCAGGGCGAGGTATTCCTCGACCCCCGGAATGTATCCCGTGGTGCGGTTGCGGTACTCGCGGTCGTACGCCTCGATCACCTCGTGGAAGTGCCGGGCGAACCGCTGGTTCCAGGTCCCCGGCAGGAACGAGTACAACCGGGCGACACTGTCCGCGAACCCCGCGACCAGGGTGTCCGGGTGGTGCAGGTGGTGCAGGGGGGCATCGAGGGCCGTGTGCAAACGGAACCTCAGCCGTCGCCAGTCGGCCGACCGGCCGTGCACCACGTCACGGTCGTGCCGGTCGTCCCAGACGAAGAACCACGCGCTGTAGTCGCATATCGCCTGGATCACCTCGTCGGACGCGCCCAGGTAGTACCCGGCCATGAGGTCGGTGTAGCAAAGTCCATCGGCATATTCCTGCACCTTGTCCGCCGGCATCAGCCGCTTTTCCAGCAGCCAGAGGCGGGTCTTCTCCTGGAGCCGCGGCCAATACGGATGCAGTTGCCGAGGAAACTCGGCCTCGATGACGGGCAGGGCGAGTTGTGGTGGAACCGCGATCGCCGTCGGCGTCGATGTGGTGCTGTGTGAGAAAGCGTGCACGAACAAACCCCTCTCAGCCGCCAGGTGCGCACACCCCTCCCGCTGTGCCGGGCGTGCGCCGTTGCGTATCCCCGCACTTCCCATTCAGCACCACAACTGACCGGTCTGGGAACGGATTTGCTCCATTCACTACCCCACCATGCCGAGAATCTCCCCTTGTGTGACTGGTTAGGGATCGCTAGGGGCGCACAAAGGATCGAATGTACGACGGACAGGTGAGCGAGTCTGACCGAACATGACGAACGCCTGGCCGGGGCGATCCCGACCAGGCGTCACAACAGCCCTTGTGCGTCTCAGTCGTTGGCGACCACGGGGTAGCGGGGCTCGTTCTCGGCCATCTGCCGCAGGGCGTCCTTGCGCTCACGCTTGGAGAGCCGGTCGATGTACAGGTACCCGTACAGGTGATCCGTCTCGTGCTGCAAACACCGAGCGAAGTAGCCGGTGCCGCGCACCTTGATCGGGTTGCCCTGCTCGTCCTGCCCGGTGACCTCGGCGTAGTCGGGCCGGGCGAGCGGGGCGTAGGCGGTGGGCACCGACAGGCAGCCCTCGTTGCTGTCGTCCAGCCGCCGCTTGTCCGCCGGCAGGTCGACCAGCTTCGGGTTGCACACCACACCGACGTGCCGGGCGCCCTCGTCGTCCTGGCAGTCGTAGACGAAGACCTTCAGGTCGACGCCGATCTGGTTGGCGGCGAGGCCGACGCCCTCGGCGGTCCGCTGGCTGGCGAACATGTCGGCGACCAGCTGTGCCAGCTCGTCCCCGAACTCGGTGACGTCCTTGCACTCCTTGTGCAGCACCGGGTTCCCGACGACGGTGATGGGCCGCGAGGTCCCCCGCGCACGCCAGGCGTTCTCGCGCTCCTCGGTCCCCTCGGTGTCGACGACGAACCCGTCGTCATCCACGGGGAGCACGCCCACGTGCTGCTGATCGGTGTCCTGCTGGGCCATGACCGACGTAAGCCTTCCTAGGTAAAACGGGGGGAGATGTTGCAGGTACAGGGTACGTGGATGCTTTTTGGGGGGCGCGGGGCTGTGACATATACGGCTCCGCCGCGCGGGCGCGATCGGCCACATCCGGCCCGCAGCCGAAGCGCAAGCTCAGCAGACCTCTTCCAGATCCCGCCAATCCCGGGAGTCGGGGCTGTCCGCGACCCACCCGTCCAGCAACCCCCTCACCAGCGCAGCCGGCGCAGCCACCCCGCACTCCCGCTCCGGCACCCACAGCTGCCCGTCCGTCCGATGCCCGAGCGGCCCCGGATGCCCCGGCTCACTGTGGTCGTGCGGATCCAGGTGCACCCCGTCGCCCTCGTCCGACGGCATCCGCGACTCGGAGCACATCCGGCACAGCAGCCGCACCGACGAGGACCAGTCCTCCGCAGCGAACCCGGCGTCCCCGGCCAGCTGCTCCAGCGCGTCCCGGTCGCCCTCCGTCGCCGCCTCCAGCAGCACCACCCAGGTCGGGACCGGCGACGGCGCCCACAACTCGATCTCGTCGAAGACGGGGTACGCGTGCCCGGTCGCCGTGGTCCGCTCACCGTGCGGCACGCCGTCGTGCAGCACGACCTCGCCCCAGCGCCGCCCGGACGACGGCAGCGGAATGGACTGCACCTCGATCCGGGCCGGGTCCAGCCGCCGCCCCCACACCACCTCGGCCTCCCCCTCCGGGGACAGCCGTACGGCGGCGCTGCCCAGGTCCATCCCGGCCGGCTCACCGGACACCGTGGCGCCGCCCGGCACCCGCAGCCCGTACGCCTGCCAGGCCCGCCGGGCCAGCGGCCAGTCCTGCAGCGCGGTCGCGGCGATGCCCACGTTCCACCAGTCGGGCGCCCCGGTCTCCCGGTCGAGGAGGGCCACCGCCCGCAGGCCGGCCGCCCGCGCCTGCTCCCAGTCGTGCCGGAACTTGTGCAGCAGGGCGAGGTTGAACCAGGACTCGGACAGCCAGGGTTCCAGGTCGGCGGCACGTGTCAGCAGTTCGCCCGCGTCCTCGTACCGGCCGTCGCCGATCAGCGTGAACGCGCGATCGGTGGCCTGCCGCCAGGAGGCGGAGGGCCGGTGCCGTCCCTTGCCGAAGATCCTCACGATTCCCGCCTGCCAGTTCCATTTCCGCACAGTGGGCTGGCTTGTGCCCCCGGACACGCTCTCCCTCGCATCCAACCACGTACGACGGGAGGGCCGCTCATTACCCATGGGTTACCCAGCCGCACGCAAGGTCAGACAGTCCCTGGAGAGTACGCGCGCCAGGCATTCCACGACCTCGGGAGCGTAGTCCCCAGCGGTGGCCAGCCGTAACTCCTCCAGCGCGGTCAGCGGCCCGCCGGGCCCGGAATCCCGGGCCTTCTCCTCATACGCGTTGACGACCCGCACGATCCGGGCGGCGAGCGGCTGCTCCCGGTACGGATCGGCCTGCCGCTCCACGACCACGGCGACCGCCGCGTCCACCCCGGTCTGCCGTACGACGGCACCGCCGAGCAGGGCTATGCGCCGCTGCTCCGCCGCCGGCAGTCCGGCGGTGGCCCCGGCGGGCACCGGGTCGACGAGACTGAGCTGGCCGATGTCGTGCATCAACGCCGCGTACTCCAGCACGGTGAGCTCCGCTCCGGACAGCCCCAGGTCACGCCCGACGGCCTGGCTCAGCGTGGCGACCCGGCGGGCGTGGCCGGCCGGGGTGTACCCCGCTATCTCGGTGGCACGGGCGAGGGAGGCGATGGTCTGCCGGTAGGTGGCCCGGACGGCCGCGTACCGGCGCAGGGACAGCTGGGTGAGGAAGAGGGGCAGACAGAACACGGGCAGCGCCCACAGCCCGACGACGGCGACGGCCAGCGCCATCACCGCGCCGGTGGCGCAGACGGCGGACCCGATGCCGAGCAGTCCGCGCAGCTCGTCCCGCAGCAGCGGCCCGAACGGCCATCCGGTGCGGGAGTGCTCCTGCGCGGCGGCGAGCACGGCGTCGCACAGCGCGGTGAGCACCAGCAGCGCGACCAGCAGCAGCGCGTACGCCGGTCCGCCCCACTGCGCCAACACGCCTCTGCTGTAGAGGGGTTGGAAGCAGACGGCGGCGAAGCCGACGGTGAGCACCCGGCGGGCGAGGCGGTCGAGGGTGGGCCGGCGCCCGCCGGCTATGTGGGGCACGCTGCCGAGCAGCGACGCCGTGCAGACGACGGTGACGACCTGGAAGGCACCGTCGTGGGTGGCGGCCCCGCCGTCGGCACCGAGCAGGGCGTAGGCGAGCCCCCCGGCAGCCGCGAGCGGAGCGGCCTCCCGGGCCTCGGCACCGCTCCGCCGGCTGAGCTCCCCGACGGCGACGAGCCCCCCGAAGGCGAGCGCGATCCCCCGGTCGGCGAGCCCTTCCCAGAGCGTGCCGCCGAGACACCCGAGGACGAGAGTCAGCGCGGCGACCCGGATGCCCCACAGGGCGGCGGGAGGACGGCACCGCAACCCCGCGGACACCCCACCAAAGCCAAGCCCACCACCCCGAAACCCGACCACCTCCCCGAGGCCACGCCCTCCACCACCAACCCCGTCCACCGAACCCACCGGACCGGACCCCACACCACCGACCTCTGACGAGGAACCCTCTGGGCCCAGCTGCGTCTCCCAGGGGCTCGGAGTCGGAGCGGCGGGGGGCGTGGGTCTTGGGGTGGGCGGCGGGTCGTCGGGAGTCATGGGGTGCTCCGGCCGACGCTCTGGGCCTCGCTTCTCGGCCGACTGGAAACGGGTGGGTCGGGTGGGCAGGCGTCGGCGGTTACCGCGGGGTGCCAGCCCTGCTTGGCCAACGCTCGGACCAGGGCGTCGACGGCGCCCGCGTCGAACTGCCGGCCGGCGCAGCGTCGTAACTCCTCCACCGCCGCCCTCACCGGCCGGGCCCGGCTGTAGGAGCGCGTCGAGGTCATCGCGTCGAACGCGTCGGCGACGGCCACCACGCGGGCGGACTCGGGGATCTGACTGCCGACCAGACCGTAGGGGTAGCCGCTGCCGTCGATGCGCTCGTGATGGTGGAGGATCGCCGCCCGGGCCTCGCCGAGGAAGGAGATCCCGCGCACCATCTCATGGCCGTACTCGGGATGGAGTTCGATGATCCGCCGTTCCTCCGGGGTGAGCGGCCCGTCCTTGCGGAGCAGCCGGGTCGGGACGCCCAGCTTTCCCACGTCGTGCAGGATCCCGGCGAAGCGGAGCACCTCGACCCGCTCGTCGTCCATGCCCAGCTCGCGCGCGATCATCACGGAGGCCCGTCCGACTCGTTCGCTGTGCCCACGGGTGTAGCCGTCCTTGATGTCGACGGCCTGCACGAGCGCGCGGATGGTGGCCTGGTGGGCGGCCCGTTCCCGGTGGTACTGGGCGAACACCCACCAGGACACGCACATCGGCAGCAGGACGAGCAGCGCGGCGACCGGGCCGAAGGGGCTGCGCCACAGCACCGCCATCATCAGCCCGGCGAGCCCGTGCACCCCGATCGGCCCGAGGGAGCGGGAGAGCAGACCGCGCCAGGCCCGTCGTACCGGAACACGCTCCGCGAGGGCCAGGATCCCGCCGTCCAGCAGGGCGAGCACCCCGCAGAACGCCAGGACCGCGGCCGCGCACGGCAGCAGCGCGTACGGGAAGTCGCAGTCCACGACGGAGTCCCGGCCGCCCAGGGCCCGGTGGACCCGCCCCGCGGCCCACACGGCGAGCGCCAGTTCGGCGGCCCGCCAGATCCGCCGCAGCTCCTGCGGCCGCTGCTCGACGTGCGAGAGCAGCGCACCCGGCAGCGGTACGAGCGCCGCGGCCGGCGGTGGCAGCAGGAACGCACCGGCGAGCAGCACCGGGTAGAAGATGCCGCCGAGCCGCCGTCGCAGGACGCGCTCGCAGCCGGCGTACAGCGCGGCCAGCAGGGCCACCGCCCACCAGGGCGTACGCAGGTCCGGCAGCGGCAGCAGACAGCACAGGGCGCCGAGGGCGACACAGGTCACGTACACGCGCGCCCGCGCCGGAACCGCCTCCATCTCGCCCCTCCCCCGACCATGCCTGTCCAGGCTCCGGAGCCTAGGCGGGAGCCGGAGGGTCCGGGGGATATGAGCGGAGGATTAGCACATTCGGGTGACGGGACACCGTGGGCGGCAACGCCCGGCGAGGAGCGTTCAGCTCTCCTGCGGAGCGACCGGCGCGGTCTGTGCGGCCCGCGTGGGCGTGGGCGTGGCCGTCACGTCATGCTCCGGGACGGCCTGGCCGGAGCGGATCAGGTCCAGCCGCCCCAGCACCTTGGCCCGCAGGTCACTGGGCACGTCGTCATGACCGCAGCACCGCTTGACCAGCTTCTTCACGGCCTGCTCCAGCCCGTACTTCTCCAGGCAGGGCGAGCACTCGTCGAAGTGCTGCTTGAACTTGACGCGATCGACGTCCGGCATCTCACTGTCGAGGAACTCGTACAGATGATCGAGTACCTCGCCGCAGTCCGTCTCGTGCGGCTCTCCGCAGCTCATGAGCCCGAACCTTTCGCTTCGTTCGACTCCCCGGCGCCGGCCGGGACGAGCCCGCGCTCACGCGCGTAGTCCTCCAGCATGCCGCGCAGTTGACGGCGGCCCCGGTGCAGCCGGGACATGACCGTACCGATGGGTGTCCCCATGATGTCCGCGATCTCCTTGTACGCAAAGCCCTCTACGTCGGCAAGGTAGACGGCGATGCGGAATTCCTCGGGGATCGCCTGCAGCGCCGACTTCACATCCGAGTCGGGCAGGTGGTCGAGCGCCTGCGACTCCGCGGAGCGCAGACCGGTCGACATGTGCGACTCGGCGCGGGCGAGCTGCCAGTCCTCGATCTCCTCGGCCGCGGAGCGCTGGGGTTCACGCTGCTTCTTGCGGTACGAGTTGATGAAGGTGTTGGTGAGAATGCGGTACAGCCACGCCTTGAGGTTGGTGCCCTCGCGGAACTGGTGGAAGGACGCGTACGCCTTGGCGTACGTCTCCTGCACCAGGTCCTCGGCGTCCGCCGGGTTGCGTGTCATGCGCAGCGCGGCCGAGTACATCTGGTCGAGGAATTCCAGCGCGTCCCGCTCGAAGCGCGCGGTGCGCTCCGAGGTCGACTCCGCGCTCGTGCCCTGGCCCTCGGGCAGCTCCGCCTGGCCGTTGTCGGTCCCTGCGTCGGTCCCAGTGACCGGACCCACCTCCTCAAGATCCAGGGCAGGACCGAAACCGATCCCACTCGACTCGGAGGATAGAACACGACCCGGGCCTGCCGCCGCTCGAATAGGAGCGGTCTTGGCCGCGTGCAGCACTGTCCAGTCCAGGTCAGCGCTGCTGGTACGGCTCGGGCAGATGGTCGAACCCATGCGGCGGACTTCCTCTCCTTCGGCGTCGGCACTGGTGCCCCAGCGCTTCTGTCCGGCTCAACAGTGGTCCGCCGCTCAACATTCCCGGGCGTCACCCGAGTGCCGCGGTCCATCCGACGACCGCGTCCGTGATGATGGCCACTACCTGGTCCGGCTCGATGTCCGCCCTCTTGGGCACCGCGAATCCATGATCGGCGCCCGGCACCTCGACCAGCCGGTAGTCGCCCGCCGGGAACTCGGCCGGCTTTCCGAACGGGTCCCTCCCGCCCTGGACGACGAGGGTGGGCACCCCGGTCCCCAGCAGCTCCTCGGCCCGCGACTTCTCCGGCCTGCCCGGCGGGTGCAGCGGGAAGCCGAGGGCGAGGACGGCGGCGGCGCCCAGCTCCGTGGCCGTACGGCAGGCGACCCGGGCTCCGGCGCTGCGCCCGCCGGACACCACCGGCAGCCCCGGTGCGGCGAGCGCCGGCCACACGCCCCGCCAGCCCACGTCGAGCGTCCTGGGCGCCGGGGCGACCTTCTTGCCGGCGACCCGCCAGGGCTGCTCCACGAGTGCGACGGTCACGCGGTGCTCCGGCAGCACCGCGGCGAGAGCCTGGAGGTCACGGGCCTCGATGCCGCCGCCCGCCCCATGGCTCACGGCGAGCACCAGCCGCGCCTGCTCCGCCTCGTGCCAGGTGATGCGGGCGTCCCCCGCCTCCGTACCGACGATCTTCGAAGTGGTCACGCCAGAAGGCTAGAAGAGCGTGCTCTCTTCCGGTGCCTCCAGCTCGGTCAGCAGCTCCGGGCCGTTGTTGCGGACGTTGCTGACGGCCGTGGCGACCGGGTAGGCCCGCATCAGGCCCTCCGGCGGCGGGGCGAGCAGCGAGCGCAGGTCCTCGACGTCCGTGCGGGCCGGGTCCAGCCAGGCGTCCCAGCGCTCCGGGGTCAGCATCAGCGGCATCCGGGGGTGGATGTCGGAGAGCGACCGCGGGCCCTCGGCGGGGGCCACCGCCAGCGGCGAGGTCTCCGCCTCCGTGGTGATCACCGAGCAGGTCACCCACCAGGCCAGCGGATGCTCGTCGGGCAGCGTGCGGTCCCGCCAGAACTCGTACAGCCCGGCCATGGCGAAGACCGAGCCGTCGGCGGGCAGCACGAAGTACGGCTGCTTGCGCGGCCGCTTCTTCCTGCCCTCGACCTCCAGCTCCCGCTCCTCCGCGGCGGTGACCCACTCGTAGTAGCCGTCGGCGGGCAGGATGCAGCGGCGGGCGGCGAAGGCGCGGCGGTAGGACGGCTTCTCGTGCACGGTCTCGGCGCGCGCGTTGATCATCCGGGCACCGCCCTCGGGCGACTTGGCCCAGGAGGGCACCAGGCCCCACTTGAGCCTGCGCAGCTGACGGACCGGCCGCTTGTCGTCCGCGTCCTTCAGGGGCCGGTCCAGAACCGCGTAGACCTCCTTGGTGGGGGCCACGTTGTAGTCGGGCACCAGAGTCTCCTCGGGCTCCCACTTCTCGACCTCGAAGATTCCGGCCAGGTCCTCGGGCCCACGACTCGACGCGTACCGTCCGCACATCTTCACAACCCTACATTTCACTCCCAGGGCTGAAGCCGGGACGGCGGAATCGGCACCGGGCCGCGCGGGGCAGTGCACGCACCTCTGGCATATGTGCTGGTCAATAACTCAAGCCGATATGCAGATCAGGCAAACATCCGCAAGTAGTGCAAAATTCTATTACTTCCCTCTTTCCATGCGCCTTGCTAAGTTTTTCAACGCTTCGGATGCCTTTTCCGGACATTCAGCGGTGATACCTCTCCCGCATCCCCCTCCTCCCCGCCCGACGGCCGGCGCCAGGCCGTGGGCTGCCGCGGCACGGCGCACAGCACTCAGCACCAGGAAGGACTCCTGTGGGAACCATCGACACCATCAAGGACTTCTACGGCGATGTCGCCGACGACTGGAAGAAGGCCTGGGACGACCTGCTCGACCGCGACGACGATGACGATCTGCCCTTCGGGCTGCCCGCGCACGCCTTAGCGGCCATGCCCGGGGACACGCTGCGCACGCTCACGGCCATGTCCCTGCTCCAGGACGAGGACAACAAGAAGAAGAACAAGAACAAGAACCGCAATCTCGCGGCCCTCGCCCTGCTGTCCGGCGGAGCCGGCGGGACCGGCGGGCTGGGCGGGCTGGGCGGGCTGACCGGGCCGGGCGGGATCGGCGGTGCCGCCGCTGCCGTCCAGCAGCCCGTCGCCGCCCTCACCGGGGCCGTCGGCTCCCCGGCGGCGGTCGGGGAGCTGACCCAGCAGCTGGGCGCGCTCCCCCACCAACTGGCGGCGCTGCCCCAGCAGATCCAGCAACTGTCCGATGTGGTCGGCCTGTTGATGGACGCACTGAAGGCGGTGGAGCCGCTGCTCGGCGCGGCCGGAGCCATCGGAGCGGTCACCAAGAGCGTGCCCAGGAAGGCGTAGAGCCGCCCGGCTCCCCCTCCTCCCCTCGCACGCCCGCCCGCCGGCGTGCCGCGACGGACCCGCACTCCGTCGCGGTACGCGCGCCACCGGAAGGAACCCCGTTCATGGCCCCGCGCACCGGCAGCCGGATGCGGACGGTAGCCGCCGTACTGAGACAGGTCATCGGTGAGACCAGAGCGGCCCCGCCCTCCGACGCCCCGGACGAGCGGGAGCGGCGGCGGGCCCGGGCCGTGCGCGGTGCCCTGGAGAGCCTGGGGCCCTTCTACGTGAAGATCGGTCAGATGCTGTCCACCCGGCCCGACATGGTCTCCCCGATCATGATCGAGGAGCTGCAGAACCTGCACGACGAGGTGGACGTCCAGCCGTTCTCCGAACTCGAACCCGTCCTGGAGCAGAACCTCGGCCCGGACTGGAAGCGGTACTTCGACGACATCGATGTCGAGCGCCCGCTCGGCGCCGCCTCCCTGGCCCAGGTGCACCGGGTCACCCTGGCCGACGGCCGGCCGGGGGTGATCAAGGTGCAGCGGCCCGGTATCCGGGAGACCGTGCTGACGGACATGGCGCTGCTGCGCCAGGCCGCCCGGCTGACCGCCCGGGTGGCCCCGAGGTTCAGCACGGTCGTGGATGTCGAGTCCATGCTCGGCGGGGTCTTCGACGCCATGGAGCCGGAACTCGACTTCACCAAGGAGGCCGCGAACATGGACCGGGCGCGCGAGGCGCTGCGCGGCTTCTCGCGGCTGTCCGTGCCCGGCGTCCTGGCCGCCACCCCCGGGGTCCTGGTGCAGTCCATGGCGCCGGGGGTCTCCGTGCGCAAGGCGGACCCGGCCTCGCTGCGCGACCGCGACCGGCTCGCCGTCAGCCGCGAACTGATCGCGTTCATGTACCGCAGCTACTTCATCGAGCGCATCTACCACGCCGATCCGCACGCCGGGAACGTCTTCGTCACCGACGACGGGGAGGCGACGCTGATCGACTGGGGCATGATCGGCCGGATCGACCAGCGCACCAGCATGCGGCTGCTGCTGGTGCTCATGGCCGTCGCCCAGAACGACGGGCACGGCCTGGCCAAGGCCTGGGTGGAGATGGGCCGCACCACACCGTGGTCGGACATCCCCGGGTTCTCCCAGGACATGGCGGCGCTGGTGCCGAAGATCGCGACGGCCTCCCTGGACGAGCTGAACTTCGGCATCACGCTCACCAGCGTCCTGGAGAAGTCGACCCGCCGGGGCATCGCCTCCTGCCCGGCGGTCTCGCTGCTCGGCAAGTCCTTCGCCAACCTGGAGGGCTCGGTGCGCTGTCTGGCACCCGAGCTGGCGCTGGTCGACGTCTTCCAGCGCGAGGTCCCCCGCATCGTCCTGCACATGGTGCGCGAGACCGCCTCCCCGCAGCAGTCGGCACGGCGTCTCCTGGAGGCCACCCTCACCCAGGCCGGAGCCGCCGAACAGCTCCGCGCGCTGAACGACGACATCGCCGACCGCACCCTCAGGGTGCAGTTCAGCGAGGTCGTGCCGACCCGGTCCCAGGGCGGCAGATCCGGCCCGAACGTGGCGCTCGCCCTCGGTGCCCTCGCCCTCTACCTGGACCACCGGCGGCGCCGGGCGTGAGCGCCCGCCGCCGCCTCTCCCACCCGTCCGTTTCGGGTGGCGTGACCCGTCACCCGTGAACCGAAGGTCTCTGTCTGCCCGTGTGTGTCACAACAGCACCCTCGTGGTTCCCGCACGCCCTGCCGGGCGCGTCCCGGCCGTCCCCTCCCCGCGTCCGGTTCTTCTGCATCCCCCACGGCGGCGCCGGCGGCTCGGTGTTCCGCCCCTGGCAGCACCTGCTCGGCCCCGGCACCGAGGTCGTCCCCGTCCAGTTGCCGGGGCGTGAGATCCGTATGACGGAACCCGCCGAGACATCGGTCGTCCGGCTCGCGGAGAAACTCGCGGCCCCGCTCGCCCGCCGGGCCGAAGGGCTGCCGTACGTCCTGTTCGGCCACAGCATGGGCGCCCTGCTCGCCTATGAACTCGCCCTCGCCCTCCAGGACTCCGGCCGTCCGCCGGCGGCGCTGGTCGTCTCCGGCAGCGTGCCGCCCCACCTCCCGCGCTCCACCCCCGCCATGCATCCGCTCCCGGACCGCGAGTTCGTGGCCGGGCTGCGGCGACTGGGCGGCATTCCACCGGAGTTGCTGGCCGACGAGGAGTGGCTCGCGCTCGTCCTGCCCCAGTTGCGCGCGGACTTCGAGGCCGCCGAGACCTACCGGGCCGCCGCGGTGCTGCGGCCCGGGATCCCGCTGATCGCCCTCGGCGGGTCCGACGACCCCGCCGCCGCACCCGCCGAGGTCGAGCGCTGGCGCGACCTCGGCACCGACGTCAGGGTCCGGGTCTTCGCCGGCGACCACTTCTTCGTCTTCGCCGCCGCCCCGCAGGTCCTCACCTTCGTGGCCGGGGAGCTGGCGTGGTAGGCGCGGCCGGGAAGGGCCGGTACGGCGTCGACGCGCCCGGCTGGCTGATCGGGCTGGGCGGCTCGGTCGTGCTGCCGCTGGTGGCGGTCGCCGCGGGGGCACCCCGCTGGCTGCTGCGGATCCCGGCGGTGACGGCCGCCCCGGCCGGGCTGTTCCTGCACGCCAGCGTGCGCGGCAAGTTCCTGGTGTGGGAGGAGCTCCTTGACGGGCTCCGGCTGCGCGGCGACGAACAGGTCCTGGACCTGGGCTGCGGGCGCGGCGCGGTGCTGACCGCGGTGGCCCGCCGGGTGGAGCGGGGCCGGGTCACCGGCGTCGACCTGTGGCGCTCCGTCGACCAGTCGGGCAACCGCGCCGGGACCACGCTGGAGAACGCCGGCCGGGAGCGGGTCGCCGACCGGATCGACCTGGTCACCGCCGACATGCGGCACCTCCCCTTCGAGGACGGCCGGTTCGACCTCGTGGTGTCCAGCATGGCCCTGCACAACATCACCGACGCGCGGGGCCGCGGGGAGGCGGTGCGTGAGGCGTACCGGGTGCTGCGGCCGGGCGGGCGGCTGCTCGTCGTCGACATCCTCCACACCGGCCAGTACCGCGACCTGCTGCTCGCCGCCGGCGCCCGGGACGTGACCTCGGCCGACGTCGGCCACCGGATGTGGTGGAGCGGACCGTGGGTGCCCACCCGGTGGGTGCGGGCGGAGAAGCCCGGGCACCCCGGTCCCTCGGAGCGTCCCGAACCTTCAACGGAAACCGGAGGACCAGCATGAACGCCCCCCTCAAGACCGTCCCGCGCAGTCTCGTCGACCTGCTGCGGACCCGCGCCGCGGAACAGCCCGGCCGGTCGGCGTACGTCTTCCTGGACAGCCACGGCACGGAGGAATCCACCCTCACCTACGCCGAGTTGGACCGCCGGGCCCGGCAGGTGGCGGCGGCCTTACAGGCGAGCTGCTCCCCCGGTGACCGGGTGCTGGTCCTGCATCCGCCGGGCACCGCCTACCTGACGGCGTTCTTCGGCTGCCTGTACGCCGGACTGGTCGCCGTACCGTCGTATCCGCCGCATGCCCGCAACGCGGCGCGGCTGCGGGCGATCGCCGCGGACGCGGCGCCCGCCGCCGTGCTCGCCGGTGACCGGGGCATGGCCACCGCACGGCGGCACCTGGCCGAACTGGGGTCCGTCGCCTGGCTGTCCGGCGCCGCCCCGACCGCCGACCCCGACGCCTGGACGGACCCGGGCGCCGGCTGGGAGGATCTCGCCTTCCTGCAGTACACCTCGGGCAGCACCGCCGTGCCGAAGGGCGTGATGGTCTCGCACGGCAACCTGCTGCACAACTCCGCCCAGATCCAGTGGCGGCTGCGGACCACGGAGGACTCCCGCCTGGTCAGCTGGCTGCCGCCGTTCCACGACATGGGGCTCATCGGCGGCATCCTCCAGCCGCTGTTCGGCGGTTTCCCCGGGGTGCTGATGGCCCCGGGCACCTTCGTCCTGGACCCCGTGCAGTGGCTGCGCGCGATCTCCGTGTACGGCGCCACGGCGTCCGCCGTACCGCCGTTCGCCCTGGACCTGTGTGTCGAGCGCGTCGACCCCGCCGCCGGGGCGCCGCTCGACCTGTCCGGTCTGGAGACCGTGGTGGTCGGCGCGGAGCCGGTGCCGGCCGCGGCCCTCGACCGGTTCGCCGCGCACTTCGCCCCCTGGGGGATGCGCCGGGAGGCGCTGCGGCCCAGTTTCGGGCTGGCGGAGGCCACGCTGATGGTGTCCTGCGGGGACCGGCTCACCGACGCGGCCGCCGTCACCCTGGACGCCGCCGCGCTGGAGGCGCACCGGGTGGTGCCCGGCAGTGCGGGGCAGCGCCGGACCGTCGTGGGGTGCGGCGGTGCCGTCGACGGACAGCGGCTGCTCGTCGTCGATCCGGCCGCGGGGACGCCGTGCCGGACCGGGCAGGTCGGGGAGATCTGGGTCGGCGGTCCGAACGTGGCACAGGGGTACTGGAGCCGGCCGGAGGAGAGCGCGGCCGTCTTCGGCGCCCGTACGGCGAGCGGCGAGGGTCCCTTCCTGCGCACCGGCGACCTCGGTTTCCTGCGGGACGGCGAGCTGTTCGTGACCGGGCGCAGCAAGGACCTGATCATCGTGCGCGGCCGCAATCTCTATCCGCAGGACATCGAGCGCTGCGCGGAGGGCGCCCATCCGGCGCTGCGGCCCAACGCCACGGCCGCCGTCGGCATCGACGGCGGCGACGGTGTGGAGCGGCTGGTCGTGGTCGCGGAGGTGCGGCGGGGGGTGGCCGCGCCGCCCGTGGCCGAGGTGGCGGATGCGGTCGGGCGGGCGATCACCGCGGAGTTCGACGTACGGCTGCACCGGCTCGTCCTGGTCCGCGCCTCGACCGTGCCCAAGACGTCCAGCGGGAAGATCCAGCGCCGGGCCACCCGGGCGGCGTTCGTCGCCGGGTCGCTCAGCGTGGTGGGCGAGTGGGCCGACGGGGCGTCCGCGGAAGACCACGACGGGGCGTCCGTGGAGGACTATCTGACCGACCTCGTGGCCTCGCTCGCCCCCGCCTCCGGGCGGCGGCCCGGGCCCGCGGACTCGCTGCCGGGCCTCGGCCTGGACTCACTGGCCATGCTGCGGCTCGCGGGACGGATCGAGCAGGACCTCGGGATCTCCCTCTCCGAGGACGCGCTCTACGACGCCCAGACGATCGCCGCGCTCGCGGCGGCCGTCGGGGAACGGCCGAGGTCCGCCTCCGCCTCCGCGCCGTCCCCGGCTCCGGCTCCGGTCCCGCCGGACGACCCGCACGCCCCCTTCCCCCAGACCGACACCCAGCAGGCCTACTGCCTGGGCCGCACCGGCACCTTCGAGCTGGGCAACGTCTCCACCCACGTGTACGTGGAGTTCGACGCCCCCGATCTCGACCTGCCCCGTTTCGAGCACGCCTGGCGGCGGGTGATCGACCGGCACGAGATGCTGCGCGCGGTCATGGTGCCCGACCGCAACGAGCAGCGGATCCTGCCCGAGGTGCCGCCCTACGAGATCCGGGTGACCGATCTGCGCGGGCAGGAGAAGGACGCGGCCGAGGCCGGGCTGGCGGCCGTGCGGGAACGGCTGTCGCACGAGGTGCGGCCCGCCGACCGGTGGCCGCTGTTCGAGGTGGCCGCCACCCGGCTGGACGACGGCCTGCGGATCCATCTCAGCGTGGACTCGCTGATCGCCGACTTCTCCTCCGGCCGGCTGCTCTTCGACGACCTGTCCCGCTTCTACTGCGAGCCCGACGCGGGGCCGCCCGCCCCCGCCCGCTCGTTCCGCGACCACGTCCACGCCGAGACCCGGCGCAGGGACACCCCCGAGTACCGGCGCGCCTACGACTACTGGTGGCGCCGGCTGCCGGAACTGCCCCCGGCGCCGCAGCTGCCGGCCCGGTCCGCGGCCGTGGACGTACCGCACTTCGAACGCCGGGACACCGTGCTGTCCGCCGGGACCTGGCAGGGCCTCAAGGAGCGCGCGGGACGGGCCGGGCTGACCCCGAGCGCCCTGCTGCTCGCGGTGTACGCGGAGGTGCTGGCCGTCTGGAGCAACAGCCGCCACTTCACGCTCAACGTGCCGCGCCTGACCCGTCCGGTGCGCGACCCGTCGTACGACGAGGTGTTCGGCCAGTTCGCCTCCTTCACGCTCCTCGAGATCGACCACCGGGGTGCCGAGACCTTCCTGGAACGGGCCCGGCAGGTGCAGCGGCGGCTCCGGGACGATCTGCGGCACGCGGCCGTCAGCGGGGTGGAGGTGCTGCGCGAGCTGATGCGCCTGCAGGGCGGGTACGACCGGGCGCTGATGCCGGTGGTGATGACGAGCAACCTCGCCTTCGCCGCCGCGGAGCGCACCCCTCTGGAACGGCTGCTCACCCCGGTGTTCACCATCTCCCAGACCCCGCAGGTCACCCTGGACTGCCAGGCCCATGAGCAGGAGGGTGCGCTGCTGCTGAACTGGGACTCGGTCGACGCGCTCTTCCCGGACGGGCTGGTCGACGCCATGTTCGACGCCCAGACGGCCCTGCTGCACCGGCTCGCCACCGACGAGGACGCCTGGACGCGGCCGGCACCGCTCGCCCTGCCGGAACACACCCACGCCGGCCCCGAACGCCCCGTCCCCGACCTCCAGGTGCAGCAGCTGTTCGAACGGCAGGCCGCGCTCCGCCCCGACGCCCCCGCCGTGATCGCCCCGGACCGGACCCTGTCCTACGGCCGGCTCGCCGACGCCTCCCGGCAGGTGGCCCGCTGGCTGCACGCGCACGGCGCCCGGCCCGGACAGCTCGTCGCCATCGTCATGGAGAAGGGCTGGGAACAGGTCGTCGCGGCCTACGGCGTGCTGTTCTCGGGGGCCGCCTATCTGCCCGTCGACCCGGACCAGCCCGCCCTGCGCGTACGGCAGCTGCTCGACCGTGGCGAGGTGACGCTCGTCCTCACCCAGTCGCACCTCGACGTGGACCTGGCGGGGCGGCTGCGGCTCTGCGTCGACCAGCCGCTGCCCGACGTCGCCGACACCCCGCTGCCGGCGCCCGGCAGCCCGGACGACCTCGTCTACACGATGTTCACCTCCGGATCGACGGGCGAGCCGAAGGGCGTGATGGTCCCGCACCGGGCGCTGGTCAACTGCCTGGTGCAGACGATCGAGACCTACCGGGTCACCGAGGCCGACCGCTGCCTCGCCGTGACGGCGCTCCACCACGACCTGTCGGCCTTCGACCTCTTCGGGCTGCTGGGCGCCGGCGGCAGCGTGGTCGTCCCGGCCGCCGCCGACCGCCGCGACCCGGCGCACTGGGCGGAGCTGATCGCCCGCCACCGGGTCACGGTGTGGAACTCGGTCCCGGCGATGATGGAGATGCTCCTGGAGAGCGGGGCCCGCCCGGATCCGCTCCGGCTGGTGATCCTCGGCGGCGACTGGATCCCGCTCCCCGTGCCGGGCCGGCTGCGCGAGCTGGTGCCGGGCGTCGAGGTCGTCTCCATCGGGGGTCCGACCGAGACCACGGTGTGGAGCATCTGGTTCCCGGTCGGCGAGACCGACCCCGAGTGGCGGAGCATCCCGTACGGCACCGCGATCGCCAACGTCCGCTACCACGTGCTCGACGAGCGGCTGCGGGACTGCCCGGACTGGGTCACCGGCGAGATGTACGTCTCCGGGGTGTGCCTCGCCGACGGCTACTGGCGCGACCCGGAGCGCACCGACGCGGTCTTCGTGGCGCACTCGGGGACCGGGGAGCGGATGTACCGCACCGGTGACCTGGGCCGGTGGCGGCCGGACGGCACCATCGAGTTCATGGGCCGGGCCGACTTCCAGGTCCAGATCCGCGGCCAGCGCATCGAACCCGGCGAGATCGAGTCGGCCCTGCTCGCCCATCCCGAGGTCGGCTCGGCCGTCGTCGCCGCCACGTCGGGCGCGGACCGGCCCGGCCATGACGGTCTGGTCGCCTATGTCGTCCCCGGCCGGCGGGACGGTACGGCGGACTTCGAGGCCGGGCGGCGGGCCGGCATCACGCTGCTCGACCCGCTGGCCCGGGCGGAGTTCAAGCTGGCCCGGCACGGACTGCGCCAGGAGCCCGGACGGCACCGGGTCCCGCTGCCCGGGGTCCCCGCCGAGCCGTCACGGCGGCGCAGCGACCGGGCGTTCCTCGGCACCCCGGTCGCCCTCGCCGAACTGGCCGCCGGCCTGGGCCTGCTGGGGCAGGACGAGGTGGACGGGCTGGCCAAGTGCCGCTATCCGTCGGCCGGGGGCCTGTATCCCGTCCAGACGTATCTGCACGTGAAGGCCGGTGCGGTGGCGGGCCTGGCGCCCGGGGCGTACTACGTGGACCCGCGGCACAACGCCGTGGTGCTGCTCGGCGAGGACGCGACGGTCGGCGCCGAGGTGCACGCCGGGCACAACCGCGCCCTCGTCGACGCGGCCGGGTTCACCCTGTTCCTGGTCGCCGACCTGGCGGCGATCGAGCCGCTGTACGGTTCGCTCGCCCGCGACCTGTGCCTGCTGGAGGCCGGCTACATGGGGCAGCTCCTCATGGACTGGGCGGCGGGCACCGACGTCGGCCTGTGCCCCATCGGCGAACTCGACTTCGAGCCGCTCAAGCCGCTGTTCGCCCTGGGCGACCGCCATCTGCTGGTGCACGCCCTGGTCGGCGGCCGGGTGGACCGTGCGGCCGCTCCCGTGCCACCGCAGGAGGCGCCCCTGCCGGCCCGGCTGCGCGACTGGCTCCGCGAGCGGCTGCCCTCCCACATGGTCCCCGAGCACGTCCTGACCCTGGACAGCTGGCCGCTCACCGCCAACGGCAAGGTGGACCGGCGCCGGCTGCCGGCCCCGCGGCAGGCCGCCGGCACGACCTCCGGCTATGTCGCGCCGCGCACCCCCACCGAGCACCAGCTGGCCACCCTGTGGAGCGAGCTGCTGGACGTGCCCAGGGTGGGCGTTCAGGACAACTTCTTCGACCTCGGCGGGCACTCGCTGGCCGCGACCCGGCTGATCGCCAGGATCCGCGACCGCTTCCAGATCTCGATCAGCCTGCGCGAGGTCTTCACCACCCGGACGGTCGCCGACCTGGCGACGGCGGTGGACCGGCGCCGCGGGGAGGTGAGCGGCGCGGTCTGATCCGGGACCGCGGACAGTGATCCGGGACCGCGGACAGTGATCTGGGACCGCGGACAGTGATCCGGGACCGCGGACAGTGATCCCGGTCCGAGGGCGGTGATCCGGGGACGTTCCCTCTCTCCTGGCCGTTGACACGCCGACCACACATGCATACGTGTCAGACTGCCGACTCCGTACGACGAGAGGGAACGACCGGAGACCATGGACACCAGCACAGCGACCTCGCTCTGGGACGAGCTGATCGGCACCCAGCCCGACCCGGACCTGTGGGTGGTGATCGCGACACTCGCCGCCGCGGCCGCCGTGGTCGTCCCGCACACCGTGTGGCGAATATCCCGCAACGCCATCACGATCGCCCACGAGGGCGGCCACGGCCTGGTCGCCCTGCTCACCGGCCGCCAGCTCACCGGCATCCGCCTGCACTCCGACACCAGCGGCCTCACGGTCAGCCGGGGCAAGCCGCACGGCCTGGGCATGATCCTGACGGCGGCGGCCGGCTACACCGCGCCCCCGCTGCTCGGCCTGGGCGGCGCGGCCCTGCTCGGCGCCGGCCGCATCACCCTTCTGCTGTGGGTCGCGACGGCCCTGCTCATCGCCATGCTGGTGATGATCCGCAATGCGTACGGCGTCCTGACCGTGTTCCTGACGGGCGGCGCGTTCCTGCTGGTGTCCTGGCTGGCCGGGCCCCAGGTGCAGGCGGCGTTCGCGTACGCGGTGGTGTGGTTCCTGCTGCTGGGCGGCGTACGCCCGGCGTTCGAACTCCAGGCGAAGCGGTCGCGGGGCGGCGCCGGCGACTCGGACGCGGACCAGCTGTCCCGCCTGACCCACGTACCGGCAGGCATGTGGCTGTTCCTGTTCCACGCGGTGTCGCTCTGCTCACTGATCGGCGGAGGCCGCTGGCTGCTCGACATGTGAACCGCACATCCCAGCCGACGCAGGCGCAGGCGCAGGCGCAGCCAACCAAGGCACACAGCCGACCTAGGCGCAGCCAACCAGGGGGCGCGGGGCCGTATTAATGTGCGGCTCCGCCGCGTGGGCGCGACCAGCCCCCACGGCGCCTCACCCGAATGCCGGCCTCCCCCGCGGAGCGACCCGCACCCGGATGCCGGCCTCCCCCGCGGAGCGCCCCGCACTAAAGTGACCCCATGGCCGCAAACCCCACCGCACCAACCGCCCTCTGGCCCGCCCCCCATGCAAGCGGAGCCGTCGACGCGACGGTCCACGTGCCCGGGTCCAAGTCGGTCACCAACCGCGCCCTCGTCCTCGCCGCCCTCGCCTCCGAGCCCGGCTGGCTGCGCCGACCCCTCCGGTCCCGCGACACCCTGCTGATGGCCGGCGCCCTGCGCGCGATGGGCGTCGGCATCGACGAGACGGTGTCTTCCAGCTCCTCCGTCTCGGGCGGCCCCGACGGCTCCGGCGAGGCCTGGCGCGTGCTCCCCGCCGGCCTCCGCGGCCCCGCCACGGTCGACGTCGGCAACGCCGGCACCGTGATGCGCTTCCTCCCGCCCGTCGCCACCCTCGCCGCAGGCGACATCCGCTTCGACGGCGACCCCCGTTCCTACGAGCGCCCCCTGCACGGCGTGATCGACGCCCTGCGCGCCCTCGGCGCCCGGATCGACGACGACGGCCGGGGCGCGCTCCCGCTGACCGTGCACGGCAGCGGCGCTCTGGAGGGCGGCCCGGTGTCGATCGACGCCTCGTCCTCGTCCCAGTTCGTGTCGGCCCTGCTGCTCTCCGGCCCCCGGTTCAACCAGGGCGTGGAGGTCCGCCACATCGGCGCGAGCCTCCCCTCCCTCCCGCACATCCGGATGACCGTCGACATGCTGCGCGCGGTCGGCGCCCAGGTGGACACCCCGGAGTCGGGCGGCGAGCCGAACGTCTGGCGGGTCACCCCGGGCGCTCTGCTCGGCCGGGACCTGACCGTCGAGCCGGACCTCTCGAACGCCCAGCCGTTCCTCGCCGCCGCCCTGGTGACGGGCGGCCGGGTGCTGATCCCGGACTGGCCGTCGCGTACCACCCAGCCGGGCGACCGGCTGCGCGAGATCTTCACCGAGATGGGCGGTTCCTGCGAACTGACCGAATACGGCCTGGAGTTCACCGGTTCCGGCCGGATCCACGGCGTCGACGTCGACCTGGGTGACGTGGGCGAACTGACCCCCGGCATCGCGGCGGTCGCCGCCCTCGCCGACTCCCCCTCCACCCTCCGGGGCGTGTCCCATCTCCGGCTCCACGAGACGGACCGGCTGGCCGCGCTCACCAAGGAGATCAACGAGCTGGGCGGTGACGTCACCGAGACCGCCGACGGCCTGCACATCCGCCCGCGCAGGCTGCACGGCGGGGTCTTCCACACCTACGAGGACCACCGCATGGCCACGGCCGGTGCGATCATCGGGCTGGCCGTGGAGGGCGTTCAGATCGAGAACGTGGCGACGACGGCGAAGACCCTGCCGGACTTCCCCGACCTGTGGACCGGGATGCTCGGGAGCGACGGGGCCTAGGGGCGTACGACCATGCGCCGCTATGGCAAGCACACCGACGAGGACGACATCCGTCAGCGCCCCAACCGCAAGGGCACCCGTCCTCGTACGCACACCCGCCCCGCGCACGAGGACGCGGCCGAGGGCATGGTCCTCACCGTCGACCGGGGCCGGCTGACCTGCCTGGTCGAGGACCGTACGGTCCTGGCGATGAAGGCGCGCGAGCTGGGCCGCAAGGCGGCGGTGGTCGGTGACCGGGTGGCCCTGGTGGGCGATCTGTCCGGCAAGAAGGACACCCTGGCCCGGATCGTGCGCATCGAGGACCGGACGTCCGTGCTCCGCCGCACCGCCGACGACGACGATCCGTTCGAGCGGGTGGTCGTCGCCAACGCCGACCAGCTGGCGATCGTCACGGCCCTGGCCGACCCGGAGCCCCGCCCGCGTCTCATCGACCGCTGCCTGGTCGCGGCCTTCGACGCCGGCCTCACCCCGCTCCTGGTCATGACCAAGTCGGACCTGGCCTCGCCGGACAAGCTCCTGGAGCTGTACGGGCACCTGGAGATCCCCTACGTGGTCACCAGCCGCGAGGAACTGGAGACGGGGGATGCGGCCCGCGTGGTCCAGGACCATCTGGACGGCAAGATCACGGCGTTCGTCGGCCACTCGGGCGTCGGCAAGACAACGCTGGTGAACGCCCTGGTCCCCGAGGACCTCCGGCGGACGACGGGTCACGTGAACGCGGTGACCGGCCGGGGCCGCCACACCACGACCTCCGCCCTGGCCCTTCCCCTCACCGGCGGTGGGGGCACCTCCCGCTCGAGCGAAGCCGAGAGTGGGGGAGGGTGGGTCATCGACACCCCGGGCGTCCGCTCCTTCGGGCTGGCCCATATCGACCCGTCCCGGGTGATCCTCGCCTTCCCCGACCTGGAGCCCGGCACGGTGAACTGTCCGCGCGCGTGCAGCCACGACGAGCCGGACTGCGCGCTGGACGAGTGGGTCGCCGAGGGCCACGCGGACCCGGCCCGTCTCTACTCGCTGCGCCGTCTCCTGTCGACACGCGAGCGCAGGGAAGGCGACTGACCACCGCGTTGTTTGTGCTGACCGGAGTTCGGTAAGTGCATAATCGCACCGAGCTGGCTATACGGGAGGACGGCACATGGCGTGGCTGCTGGTGATCGTGGCCGGAATTCTGGAGACCGGCTTCGCTGTGTGCCTCAAACTCTCCCACGGCTTCACCCGTCTCTGGCCGACGATCGCGTTCGCGTCCTTCGCCCTGGGCAGCTTCGGCCTGCTGACCCTCTCCCTCAAGAAGCTGGACGTGGGCCCGGCGTACGCGGTGTGGACAGGCATCGGGGCGGCGGGTACGGCGATCTACGGCATGGTCTTCCTGGGCGACCTGGTCTCCACCCTGAAGATCATCTCCATCAGCCTGGTGATCGCGGGCGTGATCGGCCTCCAGCTCTCGGGCTCGACCCACTGAAGCGCGCGTCCCGAACGGAAACGCGCCCCCAAAGGGGCGCGGGGCTGTATCGATGTGCGGCTACCGCCGCGCGGGCGCGACAGCCCCCCACGCACCCGCGGGTACCCACAACCCGCACCACCCGCCCCCCTCTCACACCGGCTGCCGCGAAAGCGCCCCCCGCACCAGCTCCGCCACCCCGCCCTCCCCCGGCGGCGCGGCCACACACGACAACGCGAGCCGCACCACAAGCTCGCACGACCGGGTCAGCTCACCGTTGCCCCGCACGGCTCCCGGTCCCGACAGCACCGCCACCGCCCGATCCCGCACGATCTGCACGAAGTCCCCGGGAGAAGGCAGCGGCCCGTCCGCCCTCCGCTGCGCCGGCACCGCCGAAGAAGACGGCACCGCGGTCAGCGTCGGCGCCGGCAGCCGCTCGCTCCAGCACCCCGTGAGCATCGCCCGTACCAGCACGTTCTCCCGGGCCGCCGCGGCCGTCCACTCGGCCGTCGCCGTCAGGCGCTCCCGCACCTCGGTATGGCTGACCAGCGCCCGCTCCACCCCCGCGAGATACCCGTCGGCCTCCCGGCGGACCAGCGCCCTCGCCAGGCCTTCCTTGCTGCCGAACTCGTTGTACAGCGTCTGCCGGGACACCCCGGCCGCCGCGGCCACGTCGACCATCCGTACGGCGGCCCACGGGCGGCGGGCGAGATCCGTGTACGCGGCGTCCAGCAGGGACTCCCGGGCTGCAGGCATCATCGCCTCCTGGGGCGAGCGGCTCTGCGCCCAGATTTGACGCGCACGACCCCACTGTCAAGGGTTCGCGAAGGCACCGGGGGGCGCCCTTCGGCCAACACACGCGGGCCCACCGAGGCCGTCGCTCACCGCCCGGCAGCCGGACGATCGCCCCTCGCCGCGTCCCACCTGTCCCCGGGACATCCCCCGTATCCGCCCCGTGCCCCTGTAGCCCCGCCCCCACCCCGACAGATAGCGTTCGTCGCATGCCGGACTACCACGATGACCTGCGGCTCGCCCACGTGCTCGCGGACGCGGCCGACGCCGTGACCATGGCCCGCTTCAAGGCCCTCGACCTCAAGGTCGAGACCAAGCCGGACATGACCCCGGTGAGCGAGGCCGACAAGGCCGCCGAGGAGCTGATCCGCGGCCAGCTGCAGCGCGCCCGCCCACGGGACGCGGTCCTCGGCGAGGAGTACGGCATCGAGGGCACCGGCCCGCGCCGCTGGGTGATCGACCCGATCGACGGCACCAAGAACTACGTACGCGGTGTCCCTGTCTGGGCGACCCTGATCTCCCTGATGGAGGCGGCCGAGGGCGGCTACCGGCCGGTCGTCGGCGTGGTCTCCGCACCGGCGCTGGGCCGCCGCTGGTGGGCGGCCCAGGGGCACGGCGCCTACACCGGCCGCAGCCTCTCCTCGGCGACCCGCCTGCGCGTCTCCAAGGTCTCGAAGCTGTCCGACGCCTCGTTCGCCTACTCCTCGCTGAGCGGCTGGGACGAGCGGGGACAGCTGAACGGCTTCCTGGACCTGAGCCGCGACGTGTGGCGCACGCGCGCGTACGGCGACTTCTGGCCGTACATGATGGTCGCCGAGGGGTCGGTGGACATCTGCGCCGAGCCGGAGCTGTCCCTGTGGGACATGGCGGCCACCGCGATCGTCGTGACGGAGGCCGGCGGCACCTTCACCGGCCTGGACGGCCGCCCCGGCCCGCACAGCGGCAACGCGGCCGCGTCCAACGGCCTGCTCCACGACGAGCTGCTGTCGTACCTCACCCAGCGTTACTGAAACAGCCTTCTGAGGCAGAACAGGGCATTCTTCTCCAGCACATATGAGCGCGTGCGCCCTCAATTGGCTACGCGCACCCCCTTGTTGACCCGGGCTTTACCTGCCACCCTGTGAGAACCCCCACTTTGTGCATTTGTGAATCGCTGAACTATCTCAGCGGTTCCCTAGGAGGTGGCACCTTTCATGCTCGTCCGTGACGCCATGAGCACGGTGGTCCTCACCGTCGGCCCCGCCCACACCCTCCGCCAGGCCGCCGCCCTGATGTCCGCGCGTCGCGTGGGCGCGGCGATAGTCCACGACCCGGACGCCGGCGGCATCGGCATTCTCACCGAACGCGACATCCTGAACTCCGTCGGCCTGGGCCAGAACCCGGACACGGAGCCCATCCACAACCACACCACCAACGACGTCGTGTTCGCCGCCCCGACCTGGACTCTGGAGGAGGCGGCCCGGGCGATGGCCCACGGCGGCTTCCGTCATCTGATCGTCCTCGACGGCGGCGAGCCGGCCGGCATCGTCTCGGTCCGCGACATCATCCGCTGCTGGGTCGGGGCCCGCGCGCCGCAACCCGTCTAGCGCCCCGGTCCGTACCGGCACGCCGAACGGGCCGGACCCCGACCTCCCGGGGATCCGGCCCACCCGCCCACGACAAGCGGTCCACCAGTGGATGTCAGCCGCGCAGGGCCTGGACCGCGGCCTCCAGCCGCTTGCCGAAGTCTCCGTCGGCCCGACGGAAGTTGCCGATCGCGCGCTCGGCGATGTCGTCACGCGACACCTTGGCGATGAACCCCGCCAGGTTCCCGATCAGCCGTTCCTTCTCGTCCTCGGACATCAGGCGGTAGAGATCGCCCGCCTGCACGAAGTCGTCGTCCTCGGCGTGCACCGGCGCCGGGTGCTCACCGGTCACCCCGCCGACCGCGGTGGCCTGCCACAGGGGGCGGCCGGTCTGTGCCGGTCCGCCGAAGCTGTTCGGCTCGTAGTTCTTGGTGCCGTCGTGCCGGCCGTCGTACAGCGAGCCGTCCCGGGAGTAGGTGCGCGCCTCGGTGGCGTGCGGGCGGTTGACCGGGAGGTGGTCGGCGTTGATGCCGACGCGGTAGCGGTGCGCGTCGCCGTAGGCGAACAGGCGGCCCTGGAGCATCTTGTCGGGCGACGGGCCGATACCCGGCACGAAGTGCGCCGGCGAGAAGATCGACTGCTCGACCTCGGCGAAGACGTTCCGCGGGTTGCGGTTCAGCTCCAGCCTGCCGATCTCGATCGGCGGGTAGTCCGCGTGCGGCCACACCTTGGTGAGGTCGAACGGGTTGAAGCGGTACGTGGCCGCGTCCGCCGCCGGCATGATCTGCACCTGCACGGTCCAGGTCGGGAAGTCCCCGCGCTCGACGGCCTCGCGCAGGTCGCGCTGATGGCTGTCCGGGTCCTCGCCCGCGAGCCGGTTCGCCTCGGCCTGCGTGAGGTTCTTGATCCCCTGGTCGGTCTTGAAGTGGTACTTGACCCAGAAGACCTCGCCCGCCGCGTTGTTCCACTGGTAGGTGTGCGAGCCGTAGCCGTTCATGTGGCGGTACGACGCCGGGATGCCGCGGTCGCCGAACAGCCAGGTCACCTGGTGGGTCGATTCGGGGCTGAGTCCCCAGAAGTCCCAGACGTTGTCCGCCTCCTGGCTGCCCGAGTACGGGTCGCGCTTCTGGGTGTGGATGAAGTCGGGGAACTTGATGGCGTCCTTGATGAAGAACACCGGGGTGTTGTTGCCGACGAGGTCGTAGTTGCCCTCCTCGGTGTAGAACTTCAGCGCCCACCCGCGCGGGTCGCGCACCGCGTCCGCCGCACCGAGGTTGCCGGCCACGGTCGAGACGCGCAGGAAGGTCTCGGTCTCTTTGCCGACCTCGGAGAGAAACGCGGCGCGCGTGTACGGCGTGACGTCCGCGGTGACCGTGAAGGTGCCGTAGGCGCCCGCACCGCGTGCGTGCACCACACGCTCCGGGATGCGCTCGCGGTTGAAGTGGGCGAGCTTCTCCAGCAGGAGCTGGTCCTGCACGAGGACCGGGCCGCCGACGCCGGCGGTCTCGCTGTTCTGGTTGTCGGCCACCGGCGCACCGGCCTCGGTGGTCAGCGGCCCCTGCGCCACACCTGCCTCCTGAGTCATTTCGCACCATTCCTGTCGCTTTGCTGGCCCGAACTCGATCCTACATTGGACTTAGTCCAAGTCAAGCTCAGCTCCAAAGTCACACTTGTTCGGAAAATGGTCGGCCTGCTGTTAAGCTGGTGAGCATGAGTGACCTTCTGGATCGGCTGCGTGGACGCGGATGGCGGATGACCGCGCAGCGACGCGTCGTGGCCGAGGTCCTCGACGGCGAACACGTCCACCTGACGGCCGACGAGGTCCACGCCAGGGCTGTCACCAAGCTGCCGGAGATCTCCCGGGCGACCGTCTACAACACCCTCGGCGAGCTGGTCTCGCTCGGCGAAGTGCTCGAGGTCGCGACGGACAAGCGCGCCAAGAGGTACGACCCGAACGCACACCAACCGCACCACCACCTGGTCTGCGCCCGCTGCGGCTCGATCCGCGACGTCCACCCGACCGGCAACCCGCTGGCCGACCTCCCCGCCTCGGAGCGGTTCGGCTTCACGGTCTCCGACGTCGAGGTGACGTACCGCGGCCTGTGCCCGGACTGCGCGGCAGCCGCCTGACGAACGTCCCGAAAGGCCCCGGCACTCACGGTGAGTGCCGGGGCCTTCGTGTCGTATCTCTTCGCCGTACACGGGGTTCCCGAATCTGACGGTCCGTCATATGGTCTTGGGGTCCGCACTCTTGCGAGGAGATCCCGTGGGAGAGCCGTATCAGCCGCCTCCGGCGTACCCGAAGCTCCACGCCCATGCCCTGACCCGTACCTTCGGCCGGTCCCCCCACGCGGTCGACGCCCTCGGTCCGCTCGACCTGGCCGTCGCGCCGGGTGAGTTCGTCTGCCTGGTCGGCCCCTCGGGCTGCGGCAAGTCGACCCTGCTGCGGATCGCGGCCGGCCTGCTCCGCCCGAGCGCCGGCCGGCTGGAGATCCGTACCGACAGTCCCCGCCCGGCCGCGATGATCTTCCAGGACTACGGCATCTACGACTGGAAGACGGTCCTGGCCAACGTCCGCTTCGGCCTCGACGTGCAACGCGTCCCGCGCCGCGCGGCCAACGCCCGGGCCAAGGACTGGCTGGCCCGGCTGGGCCTCGCGGACTTCGCCGACGCCTACCCCGCGACCCTCTCCGGCGGGATGCGCCAGCGGGTGGCGATCGCCCGCGCCCTGGCCGTGGAGCCCGAACTCCTCCTCATGGACGAGCCGTTCGCCGCCCTCGACGCCCAGCTGCGGGTGATCCTCCAGGACGAACTCCTCGACCTCACCCAGGCCCTGCGCACCACCACCCTCTTCATCACGCACAGCCTGGAGGAGGCGCTGGTCCTCGGCGACCGGGTGCTGGTGATGTCCGCCCGCCCGGGCCGGATCATCGCCGAGCACCGCCCGCCGTTCCCTCGCCCGCGCACCGGCGGGATCCGCGACACCCCCGAGTTCACGGCGCTGAAGAGCGAACTGTGGGAACTGCTGCGCAAGGAGGCGGTACCGGCATGACGACCCTCACCCCGGGCCGCGAGACCCGTGTCCTGGTCCGCGCCCCCGGCCCCGCCGAACTCCGTCCCGCCCGCACCCACCGGCGCCGGCGCGCCCTGGAGCTGGCCCTGGCCACCGCCGTCCCCGTCCTCCTGGTCCTCCTGTGGCAGCTGGCCGCGACCCAGGCCTGGATCGACGACCGCGTCTACCCGGCGCCGTCCACGATCCTCTCCGACGGCTGGGACCGGGCAACAGCGGGCGACCTGTGGCCGGACGTCCGGGCGACCACCCGCCGGGTGCTCGCGGGCTACGCGGCGGGCACGGCGGCCGGCTACCTGCTGGGCCTGCTGATGGGCTCCCTCCCGCTGGTCAAGGCGGCCCTGGAGCCACTCCTGGACGCCCTGTACGTGGTACCGAAGCTGGCCCTGCTCCCGGTCTTCCTGAACATGTTCGGCCTGGGCGAGGGACCGCAGGTGGCCCTGGTGGCGGTCACGGTCTTCTTCTTCGTGTGGATCTCCACGATGTCGGCGGTGATCGCCGTCCCGTCCGGCCACCGTGACGCGGGCCGGGTCTTCGGCGCCTCGCCCTGGCAGATGTTCCGCCATGTCCTGCTGCCGGCCTCGCTCCCGGCGGTCCTGGTCGGCGCGCGCATCGCCGCGGGAGTGGCCGTCCTGGTGATCGTCGCCTCCGAGCAGATCGCGGCCACGGACGGCCTCGGCCACCTCATCTTCGACTCGCGCGCGCTGTTCCGGAACGACGTGATGTTCGTGGGGATCGTCTGCGTCGCCGTCCTGGGCGTGGTCTTCTCCGAGCTGATCCGGCTCGCCGGCCGCCTGCTCACCCCGTGGGCGCCCCGGGACCGGGGACGGGGGCAGTCATGAGAGCGCATCGGTACGCGGTCGCGGCAGCGGCTCTGACCCTGCTGGCGACGGCCTGCTCGGCCAAGCACGCCGAGGACCGGGAGACGGCCACCCCGCATCGCACGGTCCGCCCGGTGGCGGGCTGCGGCCAGGGGTCCTGGACCGACCCGGCCGACCTCTCGCCGACGAGGACCCCGGCCCGGTGCTCCCCCGGCAAGCCCGCGGCCCGCCCCCTGGCCAAGCCCCGCAAGATCACCATCGCGACCGGCACCCTGAGCGCGGAGTACGTGGCCCCGCTCGAAGTGGCGCTGGACAAGGGCGAGTTCAAGGCGGAGGGCCTGGACGTCACGCTGAAGGTGCTGCCCACGCCGGACGCGCTGCCCCTGCTGGCCAAGGGGGACATCGACGCGATGTGGGCGGCGCCCGAGGCGGCCGTGATGAACGGCGTCCGCGGCGGCTTCGACATCAAGTGGGTCGCGGGCAACTTCTCGCCCGACCCGGAGTCGCGGAGCGGCCTGTGGGTGCGCCTGAAGAACGGCGAGAGCGCATCCGGCGTGGAGATGGCGGGACGCACCCTGGGCACGATGATCGGCAAGGGCTCGGTGATCGCGTACCCCATGCAGAAGGCGCTCGCGAGCCATGGCGGGGGCCTGGACCGGATCCGCTACCAGCAACTGGGCTCGGCCGACGTCCTCACGGCCCTGCAGAACGGCGGCGTCGACTCGGCCTGGCTCCTGGACCCGGTGTGGCGCCAGGTCACCGGGAAGGCCGGCTACGCGTTCCTGGGCGGCCAGCCGCAGGGCGAGCCGCTGGGCGGGATGCTGTACGGCCGCACGCTCCTGAACGACGACGTGGACGCGGGGGTGGCGCTGCTCAGGGCCTACATCCGCACGGTCGACACGTACTTCGCCGGCGACTACAAGTCGGACGCGGACTTCGTCACGTACCTCGCGAAGCTGCTGAAGACCGATCCCGCGATCCTGCGCTCGACCCCGCCGCTGCGGATGGACTGGGAGATCCGCGCGGGCACGACGACGCGTCTGCAGTCGGCGTACCGGGCCCAGGGCGTCGGGACGGACGCCCTGCTCCCCGAGTCCCGGACGGTGGACCGGGCGCTCTACGAGGAGGCGGTGGGGCACGTCCCGTAGCCGCATCCGGGTCAGGACAAAAACCAAGGGCCGGAATCCGTTTCTGGATTCCGGCCCTCGGCCTTCAGTAGCGGGGACAGGATTTGAACCTGCGACCTCTGGGTTATGAGCCCAGCGAGCTACCGAGCTGCTCCACCCCGCGTCGATGAATAGAACACTACGTGAGGGACACGAGCAGAAGCAAATCCATTACTGTCAGCCCACCTGACCTGCGGAAATGCACAGGTCAGGCCGACAGCTCCTCGCGCAGCGCGTCCCGCAGCCGCCCCGCCCGCTCGGTGACCTCGGCCGGTCCCAGTGCCACCGCACGGTCGGCCCACCGCTGCCCCTCGGCCAGCTCGCCACGACGCGCGTAGACCAGGGCCAGCCGCAACGCCGCCCGCCCGTGCCCCGCGTCGGCGGCCCGCTGCCACCACACGGCAGCCTCGGGCTCGCTCCCCTCCCGGGCCAGCAGCAGCCCCAGGTTGAACGCCCCGTTCCGCGACCCGGCCTCGGCCGCGATGCGGTACCACCGCGCCGCCTCCACCACGTCCCCGCGCGCCGCGGCGAGCATCCCGACCCGCACCTGGGCGCGCCGGTGCCCCTGCGAGGCGGCGCGCTCGTACCACTCCTCGCACTCGGTCTTGGTGTGCAGCGAGGACTCGCCGAGCTCGTGCTCGGAGACCTTCGGCCGGCGCGCGTCGAGCACCGCGGCCAGCCGGTAGGCGGCCTCGGCGCTCCCGCCGCCCGCGGCGCACCGCAGATGCCGCTCCGCGGCGGCCTCGTCGCCCTCCCGCAGCAGGGCGATGCCGACCTGCAGCGCCGCCTCCGTGTGCCCGGCGGCGGCCGCACGCTCGTAGCAGCGCAGCGCGACACGGTCCTCGCCGCGCCCTGCGTAGAGGATCCCGAGGTTGAACGCGGCGTCCACGCTGCCGGCCTCGGCGGCCTTGGAGAACCACGGTTCGGCGCCGGCCGTGTCGCCGCCCTGGAGCAGCAGGATGGCGAGCGCGTTCGCCGCCTCCCGGTGCCCCGCGTAGGCCGCCCGCCGGTACCACTGCTCGGCCTGCGCGGTCCGTCCCTGTTCGGCGCAGAGCAGTCCGAGGTTGTACGCCCCGTTGTCGTCGCCCGCATCCATCGCCGCCCGGTACCAGCGCTCGGCGGTCTGGGTCTCGCCGCGCTCGGCGTGCAGCGCGCCGAGCGCGTTGGCGGCGTTGCCGTCGCCGTCCTGGGCGGCCCGCAGCCACCACACGGCGGCACTCTCGGTGTCCCCGGCGTCGCGCAGCAGGAAGCCGAGCGCGCAGGCGGCCCGGGCCTCGCCGTCCTTGGCGGAGGTCAGATACCAGCGCCCGGCCTCCTTGAGCTCGCCGCGTCTCTCCAGGATCGCCCCGAGGTGCAGCGCGGCCCGCCGGTGGCCACGGGCGGCGGCCTGCCGGTACCACTGCTCGGCCTCTGCGGCCTCCGCGGTCCCGGCGGCGGTCTCCGTGTCGACACCGTTGTCGGCCCCGGTCTCGCCCTCACCCGCGCCCGCCCTGCGGTCGAGCCCGCGCGCCAGCCGGTACGCAGCCTCCCGGTGCCCGCGTTCGGCGGCGGCCCGCATCCACTGGCCGGCCTTCGCGTCGCCGCGGTGCTCCAGGAGGTCGGCCAGCGCGTAGGCGCCGAGGGCATGGCCCTGCTCGGCGGACTGGCGCAGCCAGTACTCGGCGGCGGGTTCGTCGCCGCGCTCCCGGTGATACCGGCCGAGCGCGTGGGCGGCGGCCGCGGAGCCGGCCACGGCGGCGATCCGCCACCATCCGGCGGCCTCGTCGGGGTAGCCGCGCTGGTGCAGCAGCACCCCGAGGTTGTTGGCGGCGGCACGGTCACCGGCGGCGGTGGCGGCACGCAACTGGGGTTCGGCGCCGTCGAGGTCGCCACGGCGCAGCAACATGGCGCCGAGGACACTCATCGACTCGACGTCACCGGCCTCGGCATGGAGCCGGCGTCGTGCCTCTTCAGCGGCCTCGGCGGCCTCGTCGCGGGTCGGCTCCTCGCCCGAAGGCTGCACAAATCGCCCTGTCTCGAACAGAGTTGCCTTGTCCCCCATAACGTCCATCGTCGCACCACCTGCAACCTGGGTACATCCGGTATACCGCAACCCTTGAGGTCACTTCAGCGTTTTGTCGACATGCCCACAGAACGACAAGTCAAACACATCTCCTCCAACTCCCCACAGCGGCACGGCGACCCCGTGCACCGGTACATGCGTTCGCCGCCCGTCCGGACACCAAGCGTCGCTCGGGCGACCGCCGTTGGCCGCCCGCCCGCACACCACGAAGGCCCGGATCCAAAAGGATCCGGGCCTTCGATTTAAGTAGCGGGGACAGGATTTGAACCTGCGACCTCTGGGTTATGAGCCCAGCGAGCTACCGAGCTGCTCCACCCCGCGCCGTTGTGTTCAAACCTTACCACGGCGCGGGGCGGGCGCGATCATCCGCCCGGACTGGGGCTGCTGCTCGCTGCTGGGCTCGCACTGGCACCGGGGCTCGCACCGGTACTGGGCTTCGCACTGGTGCTGGGCTTCGGACTGCTGCCGGACGACGTGCCGCCACCGGTCTTGTCGGCCTTGGACTGGGCCGCCTCGGCCCGGCTGAGCGCCTGCTGCAACTCGTCCTGGGCCTTGCCGTACGCCGTCCAGTCGCCCTTCTTCAGGGCCTCCTGTCCCGCCGCGAAGGCCTTCTGGGCGTCGTCCAGCGCCTGCTGGACCGTCGGGTTGGCGGACGTCGGCGGCGTGGTCGTCCCGGTGCCGGAGGATCCCGTGTCCGAGGACCCGGTGTCCGAACCGTTCGAGCCGAACACCTTGTCTAGCGCCTCGTCGAGGGTGTTCTCGAAGGCGGTCTTGCCCTCATAGGTCACCAACACCTTGCGCAGCAATGGGTACTTGACGCCGGCACCGCGTACGTAGACGGGCTCTGCGTACAGCAGGCCCCCGTCCAGTGGCACGGTCAGCAGGTTGCCGTACTCGACCTCGGAGTCGCCGCCCTTGAGGAGTTTGATGGCGGCCGCGATGTCCTGTTCGGAGTTGAACTGGCTCTGGACCTGTTTGGGTCCGTCGACGGTCGTACTGGTCGGCAGTTTCAGGATTCTGATCTTGCCGTAGTCCTTCGCACCGGCTTCGGAGTCGACCGACATGAACGCGCTGAGGTTGTCCCGGCCGTTGGGCGTGAACGTCGTCGACAGCGAGAACGTCTGCGCGCTCTGGTCCGGCATCTTCATGCTCAGGTAGTACGGCGGCACCGCGTCGCCCGACTTGTTGCTCGGGTCGTCGGGCACCTGCCACACCTCGCTGCCGGTCAGGAACGTCTGGGCGTCCGTCACGTGGTAGCGGGTGAGCAGTTCGCGCTGCACCTTGAACAGGTCCTGCGGGTACCGGAGATGGTCCATCAGGTCCTGCGAGATGGCGCTCCTCGGCTGCACCGTGTCCGGGAAGGCCTTCATCCAGGTCTTCAGCACCGGGTCCTCGGTGTCCCACTGGTAGAGCTTGACCTCGCCGGTGTACGCGTCGACGGTCGCCTTCACCGAGTTGCGGATGTAGTTGACCTGGTTCTGCTGGGCCACCACGGCACGCGAGTTGTTGTTCGCGGTCAGCGAGTCGGCGGTGGTGTCACCGAGGGTGGTACGCGAGGCGTAGGGATAGCCGTTCGATGTCGTGTAGGCGTCGACGATCCACTGGATCCGCCCCTTCACCACCGCCGGGTACGCGTCGCCGTCGATGGTCAGCCAGGGGGCGACCGCCTCCACGCGCTCCTTGGGCGTGCGGTTGTACAGGATCCGCGAGCCCTCCCCGATCGCACCGGAGTAGAGGATCTGCGGCTCGTTGAACGCCACCGCGTACGCGGCCCGGTTGATCGGGCTGGAGAGGCTGACCCCGCTCTTGCCCTCGTAGCTGGTGGTCTTCTCACCGTTGTCGTCGGAGTAGTCGATCTCCTTCTGGGGACCGCCGACGATCGAGTAGGTGTTGGTCTTCTCGCCGTAGTAGATCCGCTGCTGGTACGTGCCCAGGTCGCCCTTGGACGGCAGGTCGGACTCGGTGAAGACCGGCTGGCCCTGTTCGTCGGCCTCGGTGCCCTTGGCGGCGACCACGCCGTAGCCGTGGGTGTAGCGGAAGTGGTCGTTGATCCAGTTGTTCTTCGGAATGCCGGCGAGGTTCAGCTCGCGCAGTCCGAGGACGGTGTCCTGGACCTTGCCGTCCTTGGTGTAGCGGTCCACGTCCAGATTGGTCGGGAACGCGTAGTAGTTCCGCATCTGCTGGAGCTGCTGGAACGTCGGCGAGACGATGTTCGGGTCCATGATCCGGATACTCGCCGTGGCGTCGATGTCGTCCCGGAGCTTGGTCTTGTCCGTGGTCGTGCTCTTGCCCGTGTACTCGGTGACCTGGGTGTCGTCGATGCCGTACGCCTCGCGGGTCGCCTTGAGGTTCTTCTGGACGTACGGGGCTTCCTTGGCCTGCTCGTTGGGCTGGACCTGGAACTTCTGGACGATCGCCGGGTACAGGCCGCCGATGAGGATCGCCGACAGGACCATCAGGCCGAAGCCGATGACGGGCAGCTGCCAGGTGCGCCGCCACAGGGTGGCGAAGAACAGCAGCGCGCAGATGACGGCGATGCAGAACAGGATCGTCTTGGCCGGCAGATACGCGTTCGCGTCGACGTACCTGAGGCCCGTCCAGTTGCCGGTGGCCTTGAAGTCGCTGGACTTGACGGCCAGTCCGTAGCGGTCGAGCCAGTAGGCGACCGCCTTGAGGGCGACGAAGAAGCCGAGCAGCACCGAGAGGTGACCGGTCGCGGCACCGGTGGCGCGCGCACCGGGGCTGGTGACGCGCAGCCCGCCGTACAGGTAGTGGGTGAGCGCGGCCGCGATCAGCGAGAGGATCGCGGTGGCGAAGCCGAAGCCCAGCAGGAAGCGGTACCAGGGCAGGTCGAAGGCGTAGAAGGAGACGTCGAGGTGGAACTGCGGGTCCTTCTGGTGGAAGGGCACGCCGTTGACCCACATCAGCCAGGTGCGCCACTGGCCGGCCGCGGAGGCGCCGGCGATCAGCCCGACCAGCGCCGTGACCGCGAACAGCAGCCACTTCTTGTACGGCGCGATGCCCATCCGGTAGCGGTCCAGGCTCTGCTGCTCCATGGACATGGCGCTCAGCGGCGGCCGCAACCGGTGCGCCAGCCAGATGTTGAAGCCCACCGCGGCCGCCATCAGCAGCCCGAAGACGAAGAACAGCCCGATCTTCGTCCACAGGGTGATGGTGAACACCGAGGAGTAGTGCACCGACCGGTACCAGAGCCAGTCCGTCCAGAAGCCCGCGAACATGGTGAACGCCATGCCGAGTACGGCAAGGACGCCCAGTGTCATGAGCAGGGTCCGGACGCGCCGGGACGGGCGGCCCGCTCTGATCCGCGGCCCCGTCGGGCCTCCGCCGCGGTCCGGCATCTGGAAAGCCAAGGTGCGCACCTCGAAGTTCGCTGATTGATTCGCTGTTGATCCGCTGTTGTTGCGTCAGACCCTCTTGTTCACGGGCCGGACGTGGCCCCCCGTGATCGTGGGGCCACACCTATGCAACTTACTCACGACTTACTCGGTTCCCGATTCCGGCCATGAACGAGGCAGGATTGTGACCATGTCCAACACTCCCATGGCAGCGAACCCACTCACCCGGGCCGTCCTCGAGATCGACGAGTACGCCTCCGGCCTCGGCTGGGACCAGCCCGCTCGCCTCTTCGCCCTCGTCGACACCGCACGGCTGCGCACCCAGGAACCGGCTCTCGCCGCCCAGCTCGGTCTGGAGGACGAGTCCGTGACCACCGGTCTCACCCCGATCGAGCAGGACGAAGTGCCAACGGACAAGGCGCTGGATGAGTTCCTGGGCACCATCGCCTGGCCGGACGCGGTGGTCGGCTGCGCGCTCACGGTGGAGCGGCTGATGCTGCCGCCGTCCGCCGAGACCCAGGTCCCGGAGGGGCTGAGCGAGGCCAAGCTGGCCAAGTGGGTGGCACAGCACCCCGACCGCCAGGAGGTCCGGATGACGGTCGGCGTGCTGCGGGACGGCAGCCGCGACGCGGCGGTGCGGCTGCGCGAGAAGGACTCGCCGACGGAGGTCCTCACCGGCCCCGACCTGGTCCCGGGTCTGGCGGAGGCCCTGAAGGCGACGTTCGCGGACTGAGCCTCCCGCGTACGGCCGGCACACGGCACCGGGGGCGCCCCTCGTCAGGAAGGGCGCCCCCGGGCTTTTCCGATCGTCTGCCGGTCCTCAGCTCTTGGTGCTGCACTTGGGCAGGGCGCCGGTGTCCCCGGCGCGGATGTCCTTGAGGGCGCCGAGGGCGTCGTCGATCGTCTTGACCTTGACCAGGGTGAGACCGCTCGGGGTGTCCTTGGCGGCCTCGGCGCAGTTGTCGGCCGGGGTCAGGAAGTACTGGGCGCCCTTGTCGCGCGCGCCGATGGTCTTCAGCGAGATGCCGCCGATCGGGCCGACCGTGCCGTCGTCGGTGATCGTGCCGGTGCCGGCGACGAACTTGCCGCCGGTGAGGTTGCCCGGGGTGAGCTTGTCGTAGATGCCGAGCGCGAACATGAGGCCGGCGCTCGGTCCGCCGACGTCGGCGAGCTTGATGTCGATCTCGAACGGGAACGTGTGATCGGTCCCGGCGGAGATCCCGACGATGGCGCGCTTCTCGCCGCTGTCGCTGGAGGCGGTCGTTTTCAGGGTGACCTTCTCGGTCTTGGTGGCCGTCTTGTTCGCCTTCACGGCGGCGGCCTGCTCCTTGGCCGGTACGACCGTGAAGACGACGTCCTCGCCGGGCTTGTGCTTGGTCACCAGGGTGGCGACGTCGGTCGGCTGCTTGACCGCCGTACCGTCGACGGCCTTGATCACGTCACCGGCGTGCAGCTTGCCCTCGGACGGCGAGCCCTTGAGGACCGTCGAGACGATGACCCAGGACTTCACCGGGACGCCCAGCTCCTTCAGGGCGGCGACCTTCGCGCTCTCCTGGGACTCGCTGAACTCCTCGGCGTTCTCCTGGGTGGACTGCTGCTCGGTCTTGCCGTCCGGGTAGAGCGTGTCGTGCGGCACGACCTTGTTGTCGTGCGAGAGCCATCCGTAGACGGCCTCCACGAGGTTCATCTTGTAGTCGGCGCTGGTGACCCGGACGGTCGTCATGTTCAGGTGCCCGGAGGTCGCGTAGGTCTTGTGACCGGAGATCTGCAGCACCGGCTCGCCGCCGTGGTCCCCGAGCGTGTTCACGGTCGGACCGGGAGACATCTCCGAGTACGGCACGGTGATGAGCACTCCGGCGCACAGGAGCGCGATCAGCATCAGGGTGGAGGCGAGCATCGTCGCGGTGCGGCGTGGCATGCAAAGACAGTACGGGACGTGTCTGTCAGCGCACCGTCAGGGCCACCCGTCGGACAGATCTCAGCTGCCGGAGTGGGACCTCTCCATGGCTTCGCGGAAGCGCGCGTATCCGTCGAGTTCGGGCCCGTCGCTCCGGGCTCTCCTGGTCCGGTTGGCCCAGCTGCCCCACAGACCGGCGGCGACCGCGGCCACAAGCGGAATCAGCAACCAGACAAGCGCCCCCATGCCGACCTCCCAACCCCATGACCGTCCGCGACTGACTGATCAGCAGATTAATCATCCGCACTGACAACGCTCACGCGGGGGGTACGGTTACGCAACCGGAAGCCGGACAGGCGTTCTTCAGCAGGCTCCGACCCATTCCTCCGTCCCATCCGAGAACTTCTGGTGCTTCCAGATGGGCACCTCGTGCTTGATGTCGTCGATCAGCTTCCGACAGGCTTCGAAGGCGTCCCCTCGATGCGGACACGACACGCCGACGACCACGGCGAGATCACCCACCCGCAGGTCCCCCACCCGGTGCACCGCGGCCAGCGCCCGCACCGGATACTCGGCGACGACCTTCTCGGCGATCCGCCGCATCTCGCTCTCGGCACTGGGATGACACGAATAGCCGAGCGCGTCCACGTCGGCGCCCCCGTCGTGATTCCGCACGGTCCCCACGAACAGCGCGATCCCCCCGGCCGCGTCGTCGCCCACGGCCGCGAAGACCTCGTCCACGGAGAGCGCACTCTCCCGGATCCCGATCAGTTTGACGGGATCTTCGGCACCCAGCTCACCGGGATGATCGTTCACAGCAGCCATACCCCCCATCGTGCCGCACGTCCGGGACCGCACGGAATACACCCAACACCCGGCACACGCGCGTGCGTGTTTGGAGACTCCTACCACTCCCGGCTCGTGGCCGCCCCACTCCCGGCTCGCGATCGCCGATTCCGGCCCTCGGTCAACGCCTCCGGCCCGTGGTCCTCGCCTCCAGGTCGTGATCGCCGCCCCCAGGCCGTGGTCAGATCCGCCGCCGGGCCTTCCGTGCCCGCCGTACCACGGCCGCCGCGCCCAGCAGCGCGACCGTCGCACCTGCCGCGCCCGCGGCCGTCGCGTCCTTGCGGCCGAGCCGCCGGCCGACCACCGTGTGCCGCCCGGCCGCCTCCTCCAGCAGCTCGGCGAGCACCTCCTCGTTCGTCCACGCCGGCCGCCACCCGGCATCGTGCAGCCGGCTGCCGCTCACCACCCACGGATACATCGTGTAGGCGAGATCCCCCGCCGGGGACGGCGTCAGCCCGATCCGGTGCAGCCGGGCCGCGGCGCCGAGCGCCACCGCCGACGGCAGTTCCATCCGCCGGATCCCGCTGAGCTCCTCGACCTCCTCCTGCTCCAGCCATCCGTCGCAGCCGACGGCGAGTTCTCCTTCGACCTGCTCCAGCACGGCGTACTCCAGCGCGCTGCACAGGTCCTCGACGTGACAGAACTGCCAGGCGGGCCGCGACCCGGCCACGACAAGCAGGCGGGGCGACTCGAAGTACCTGGTCAGCGCGGTGTCGGTGCCTCCGACGAGTACCGCGGGGCGCACGACGGTGACATTGAGCCCGGGGTGCGCGCGGGGCGCCCGGCGCGCGAGCCGCTCGATCTCCAGCAGGTCCCCCACGCCGGTGGCCTCCGCCGTGGCACGCAACTCCGCGTCCTCGGACAACGGCAGCTCGTTGTCCGGGAGCGCGCCGTAGACCATTGCGGAGGTGCACAGCACCACGCGGTGCACCCCGGCCGCGGCCGCCGCGGTCAGCACGGTCTGCGTCCCGCGCACGTTGTAGGCCGTACGGGCGGCCGGATCGGTCTCCAGATCCAGGTCGAGCGCGAGATGGACCACCACGTCGGCCCCGCGGAGCTTGTCCGCGATGGCCGGATCCCGCACGTCGAGGATGTGCCACTGGGCGTCCGCGCACTCCCCGCGCCGCTCGTCGATGGCGATGACCTGCTTGATCCCCTCGGACGCGGCCAGCCGCTCGGTGAGCAGCGCGCCGACCCCGGTCGCGGCGCCGGTGACGGCGACGACGGGCCCGCGCAGGGCGGCAGGGGTTGACGGGTTTCGCGCTGCGCGAACCTGCGGATCTGGGGAACTCACCGGGCGTCTCCAGCGGTTGTCTTCAGTACGAGCGTGAGTGACGCGTACGTACCAGGTGGCATCCATCCTGCCGCAGGCCGACTGTCGGCGAAGCACCGAGGCCCGATCGGGTCGGGGTGTCTACGCTGGGTGGTGTTGTCGGGCAGCCGCGCCGCCGGAGAGAACCGGTGGCCTTACCAGCCGAGGATTCCCGTGAGTGACACCCCATTCGGTTTCGGCCTTCCGCCGGAGGAGCCGGAAGACGGCGACGAGGGCAAGAAGAAGGACCAGCAGAGCGGTGGTGGGCAGGGACCGGCCAACCCGTTCGGTTTCGGCACACCCGGGGCCGGCGGCTTCGGCACGCCCGGCGCCGACAATCCGTTCGCTGCCATGTTCGGTTCGCTGAACCCCACCGACCTGGGCGCGGCCTTCCAGCAGCTGGGCCAGATGCTCTCGTACGAGGGCGGCCCGGTGAACTGGGACATGGCCAAGCAGATCGCCCGCCAGACGGTCTCCCAGGGCACCTCGGACGGCGTCAAGGACGCGAGCGTGGGCCCCGCCGACCGCACCGCGGTCGAGGAGGCGGTGCGGCTGGCCGACCTGTGGCTGGACGACGCGACGTCGCTGCCGTCCGGTTCCGGTTCGGCCGTGGCGTGGTCGCGCGCGGAGTGGGTCGAGGCGACGCTGCCCGCCTGGCAGGAGCTGGTCGACCCGGTCGCCGAGCGGGTCGGCGCCGCGATGGGCGACGTCCTGCCGGAGGAGATGCAGGCCATGGCCGGCCCGCTGATCGGCATGATGCGCTCGATGGGCGGCGCCATGTTCGGCACGCAGATCGGGCAGGCCGTCGGCGTGCTCGCGGGCGAGGTCGTCGGCTCGACCGACATCGGCCTGCCGCTGAGCCCGGCCGGAAAGGCCGCGCTGCTGCCGGTGAACGTCGAGGCGTTCGGCAAGGACCTCGGCGTGCCCAAGGAGGAGGTGCGGTTGTATCTCGCACTGCGCGAGGCGGCCCACCAGCGCCTCTTCGCGCACGTGCCGTGGCTGCGCTCGCACCTGTTCGGCGCGGTCGACGGGTACGCGCGCGGGATCAAGGTCGACACCGCCAAGCTGGAGGACGTGGTCGGCCAGTTCGACCCGCAGAACCCCGAGCAGCTCCAGGACGCCCTACAGCAGGGCATGTTCCAGCCCGAGGACACCCCCGAGCAGAAGGCGGCCCTGGCCCGTCTGGAGACCGCGCTGGCGCTCGTCGAGGGCTGGGTCGACGCGGTGGTCCACGCGGCCGCGAAGCCGCGTCTGTCGTCCGCCGACGCGCTGCGCGAGACCCTGCGCCGCCGCCGCGCCACCGGCGGACCGGCGGAGCAGACGTTCGCCACGCTGATCGGCCTGGAGCTGCGCCCGCGCCGGCTGCGCGACGCCTCCCGGCTGTGGGCCTCGCTCACCGACGCGCGCGGTGTCGACGGCCGGGACGCGCTGTGGGCGCACCCGGACATGCTGCCGACGGCGAGCGACCTGGACGACCCGGACGGCTTCGTGCACCGCGAGCAGCTGGACTTCTCCGAGCTGGACAAGATGCTCGGCGAGGCGGCCCAGAAGCCCGACCTGCGCAAGAAGGAAGACCAGGCGGACCAGGCGGAAGACCAGGCAAAGGGCGACGACACCGAGTGAGCCTGTACGACGACACGGTCCTCGTCCTCAAGGGGTACGAGGGCCAGGAAGAGCTGCGCCAGGCTTACCTGGACCATCTCGCGGCGCACCCCGACGGTATGTGGAAGGCGTGTCACGCGGGGCATGTCACGGCGAGCGCGCTGGTCGTCGACCCCGAGCAGGGCCGGGCGCTGCTGACCCTGCACCGGAAGCTGCGGATGTGGCTGCAGATGGGCGGCCACTGCGAGCCGGGCGACGCCACACTGGCCGCGGCGGCCCTGCGGGAGGCGACCGAGGAGTCCGGGATCCCCGGGCTGACGCTGCTGCCGGGCGGCCCGGTGCGCCTGGACCGGCACCCGATCCCGGCGCCGTGCCACTGGCACTTCGACGTCCAGTACGCGGCCGTGGCCCCGCGGGGCGCCGCCCACGCGATCAGCGACGAGTCCCTGGACCTGCGCTGGTTCGCCTACGACGAGGTCGCGGAGGTCGCCGACGACTCGGTCGTACGGCTGCTGGAACAGACCCGCGCGCGGCTCTGAACCGGGGACCTGCGTAAGGGGCGCCTGCCTGGGCGTGCGCCCCTTACCTCGTGGGTCTTCCCGCGACTTTGCGGGTCGTCAGCTCCAGGCGTTCCCCTGGTTCATGGCACGCGCGCCCTGCTGACCCATCCCGAACTGGGCGGCGAGGCCCTGGCCGATCTGGGCGCCCTGCGGCGGGAGCAGTTCACTCGGCTGGACCAACGCGAAGCCACTTCCCATGAAGCTGAGCTCCCAGCCCTCGCCGGTGTTGCCGCGACGCCGCCACACACCCGAGGAATGCGTCTGGGCCTGCATCTGGACGCGCAGCCCGGTGGACCAGGCGACGATCGCGTCGGCGTCGCAGTTGACGTACTTGTCGGGCGTGACCTGCATCAGCAGCGGCGCACCGGAGGTCATCAGGGCGACCTTGCCGTGGCCGGTGATGTTGAGCTGGTACTTCCCGGAGCCGGAGATGCCGTAGAGGCTGTCCACGGCGACCACCTCGTAGTGCAGCGAGGAGTCCATGGCGAGGACGTAGCCGCTGTCCACGGTCAGTCCGTCCTGCTCGACGTCCAGGACGTGGACGTGCTGGGCGAGGTTGGCGAAGTAGACCGTGCCCTGCCCGTGGCAGCGCATCAGGTCCAGGCCCTCGCCGGTGTACGCACGCGCGCGTGACTGCTGGTTGTTCGTGTACTCGGCGTCGAACTCGACGAGCCCCTGGTAGGCGACCATCGTGCCCTTGCGGGCGAGGATGTCGTCGTGGCCCTCCAGGACGACCCGCAGCATCTGCTTGTTCTGCAGGCTGTAGCGGTCCCGGGCCTGGGAGTCGTTGTGCGCGAAAAGCGGGCTCTGCATGATTCTCTGACTCCCCCTCAGCCCCGGAAACGAAGGCGGTCGGTGCTGTCCTCGCTGGGCTGGACGACGACGATGCCCTGCCCGGAGAAGGCCATCTGGTAGGCCTCGCCGCTGCCCCGGCCGATCAGGGACTGCGCCTTGAAGCTGCGCTTGCCCTTCACCTTGAGGTTCGGCGACCAGGCGACCAGCGCGTCCGGGTCGACGTACGTCTCGTCCTCGCCGCCTCCGCAGTCGACGACGATCGGCTTGCCCCGGGAGGTCAGCGCGACCCAGCCCTGCCCGGAGATCTTGGTGTTCCACAGGCCCTGCCCGGCGAACTTCGCCAGCCCCTTGACCCGCTCCACACCCCAGGTGAGGTGTGCGTCGAAGGCGAGCAGGTTGGTGGCGTTGACGGAGATGCCGTCGCCGTTGAGGTTGATGACGACGACATCGGCGCCGTAGTCCGCGAGGTAGAGCAGTCCGTCGCCGGAGCACTTCATCAGGGGCGCGCCCTCGCCGGTCATCCAGTCACGGGCGATCTGGCGCACGGCCGGCGGGTTGGGCTCGTACTGGACGAAGCCCTCGTAGGCGACCATCGACCCCACGCGCGCGAGGAGGTCGTTCCCGGTCTGCATGGCGACCTTGAGCATGTTGTTGCCGTGGTTCTCCATGCGGGCGGTGACGGGTGCGGGGGCATAGCCCGCGAGCGGCTGGTTCATGACGGGCTCCCTCAGACCTCGTACGGCTGGACCACGATGAAGTTGCCGGGGGCGCCCCGGAACTGCAGGTTGACGCTCTCGCCGGTGTCGCCCGGATAGGCGTTGCGGCGCATCCGGACCTGGCTGGAGACGACCACCTGGGAGGCCGCCGACCAGGCGACCACGGCGTTGCAGTCGGCGAACGTCGTCGGCGTCACCGGCAGCACGACGGGCGTGCCGTGTGTCTTGACGACGATCGTGCCGGTGCCCTGGAACTGCATCGTGAACAGCGCGCCGCCGGGGATGCCGTGGCCCTCGATCCGGCGGACCTCGTACTGGAGGCTCTCGTCGAAGGCGAGGACGCTCTCGGCGGAGACACAGATCGCGTCGCCCTGGAGCTCGATGGGGTGCAGATGTGCGGAGTTCTCGGCGAGGAAGACCTGGCCGTGGCCGGTGCAGCGCATCAGCTGCATCTCCTGGCCGGTCGCGTTGCCCACGATCCGGCCGGCGAACCCGGCGCCCTTGTAGCTGAAGTCGACCTTGCCCTGGTAGAGCACCATGCTGCCCTGCCGGGCCAGCACCGGCTGGCCTCCCATGCCCAGGTCGACCCGGACGAGCTTCTTGTTCTGCTGCGTCCAGCGCTGCCCGGTGGGCGTCTCCTTGAACTTCTGGAGCGCCGCGCCGACTCCGGCTCCGCCCTCGGGAACGCCCTGCGGGATTCCGTAGGTCTGCTGGCCGGGGACCTGCCCGAACGACGGCTGCTGGCCGTAGCCCGGGGGCGGGGCCGGGGCCTGGGGTGCCTGGGGGTAGCCGGGCGGTGCGGGCGGGGACTGCGGAGCCGCCGGGGGCTGGCCGTAGCCGGGCGGCATGGGCGCGCTCGGGGCGGGCGGCTGGCCGTAGGGCGCGGGGGCCGGGGACGGCGGCGGCACGGTGCCGGGGACTGACGGGGCCAGCGGGGCGATGACGGTGGGCGCGCCGTGCACGTTCGGAGCCGGCACCGGGCCGGGTGCCGGGGGCGGGGTGAAGCCCTGGGGCGCGGGGGCCGGCGGGGCGGGCACCGGCGCAGGGCTCGGTGCGGGCGCGGGGCTCGGTGCGGGCGCGGCAGGAGCGGCGAACGCGGGCGGCGCGAATCCCGGTGCGGGACCGGCCTGTGACGGCTGCGGCTCGGGCGCGGCGGGCGCCTCCTCCTCCATCACCTCGCCGCCGAAGTTCTTCAGCAGCGCGTCCAGACCGCCGTCGAAGCCCTGGCCGACGGCGGCGAAGCGCCACACGTCCTTCAGGTAGAAGTCGCCCAGCATCACGGCGCGCTCGGTGGAGAACTCCGAGCCGTTGAAGGAGTACCGGGCCACCTCCTCGCCGCCCGCGACGATCCGGATGTATCCGGGCGCGACCTGGGACATCTGCCCGGCGCCGTCGAGGGTCGCCGTGAACGCCAGCTTCTGGATCCGCGGCGGGATCCGGTCCAGCGTGACCCGGAAGGACTCCGTGTCGCCCGCCTGCGCACCCAGCAGCTGGATGGACTCCTCGGGTGACTTCGGCTGGTTGAAGAAGACGAAGTACCGGTCGTCCGACAGCCGCTCGTCGGCGTCCAGACCGAAGCAGCTGATGTCGAAGGTCAGTCCGGGCCCCGCGATCTGCACGCCTACGTACAGATCCGTGCCCGCCGTCAGGTCACTGATCCTGGCCTTGTGGCCGCGTTGGAATTCCCTGGCCATGCGCTACGACCGTCCCCCATCCCGAATGTGAGTGCGTCGCGCCAGGCTAACGGCTAACTCGGACATCGGAGGAAGTCGGTACAGACCCGGTACACAACCGGGCTCAGCGGCCCCGAAGGCAGCATTGGCCGGGCGCGTCACTCATCGCGCGCGCCGGGCACATGGGGCAGCCGTTCAGCGGCGACCACCCCTTCGAGGTAACCCCGGGCCCGCTCGGTCCGCGGATACGCCTCCAGGAGCCGCCAGAAGTCGGGACCGTGCCCGGGCACCAGCAGATGGGCCAGTTCATGGCAGAGCACGTAGTCGACGACGTACTCGGGCATGCCCTGGAGCCGGTGCGAGAGGCGGATGCTGCTCTCGGCGGGGGTGCAGGAACCCCAGCGGGTGTTCTGGTTGGTGACCCAGCGCACCGACGCGGGCCGGGCCCGGCCGTCGAAGTACTGGACCGACAGCCGCTCTGCGCGCTCGGCCAGTTCGGCGTCGCCCAGCACTCGCTTGCTCTCCTGGGCGGCGAGTTTGTTGAGCATGACGGTCACCCAGCGTTTCTCCTCCGCCTCGGACATCCGGGCGGGGATCAGCACGATGGTGCGATCGCCCTCGCGGTACGCGGAGACCGTCCGGCGGCGCCGGGCGCTTCTGCGAACCTCGATCGCGCTCACCCCCAAGCCGCTGGGCGGCTGGCTCGTCATGCTGCGCTGTGGCTTTCCGGCGCGTTGCAGTGGGTCGGCGGGCACGCCCCGACGTTACCCGCTGCACACGCGGGAAGTCCCGGGTCCGGGACGGTTCGGTGCCGATCCCCCACCATGCGTTTGATTTGTACGACGAATACCCACCGCCTGTGGACAACTTTCGGCGTCCGCCGAGCGGGCCGGGCATGCTGGCAGTCCTCGGCGGAGCGTGACCGGCTCCACCGGCAGACGGGGATCTTCCATGACCTTTCGACAGCTACGGGGGACTGTCATGCATCCGTTGGTGAAGCCCGCGCTCCGGCGCGGCTGGCGTGATCTCAACACCGTGCAGTTCGGGATGACCCCGGTGCACGCGATGACACTCGGGCCGATGGACACGGCGACCGGCAGCTTTCTGGACCTGCTCAACGGCACCCGGGGGCTCGCGCTGCTGCGTGCGGAGGGGCGGCGCATGGACCTGCCGGACGGGCATGTCGACGCGCTGGTCGAGCGGCTGTCCCGGGCCGGGCTCGTCGACGACGCGCGCGGCGGCGGGCCGGCCGCGGAGGCGCTGCGCACGAAGCAGGAGGTCCTGGACCGGCTCGGTCCCGATCTCGCGTCGCTGTCCCTGATCACTGCGGAGCCGGGCGGCGCGATCGGCCGGCTGGCGGCCCGGCGTGCCCTGCGGGTGCAGGTCCGGGGTGCGGGCCGGGTCGGTGTCACGCTGGCCGCGCTGCTGTCGGGCGCGGGTGTCGGCGAGGTCGACGTGCGTGACGTGGGTCGCGTCCAGCCGTGGGACGTGGCGCCGGGCGGGCTGCCGGCGGAGGCGGTCGGCGAGCGGCGGGACGAGGCCGCCCGCAGAGTCGTCCGCCGGGTCGCCCCGGACCGTCCGCCGCGCCGCCCTGACCCGGCAGCGGAGGAACCCGGCCTCTCCCTGGTGATCATCGCCCCGCGTGACGACGTCCTGGTGCACGCCCCGGACGCGCGCGCCGCCGAGCCGCTCATGACCTCCGGGACACCTCACCTCTACACGGGCGTCGTGGAGGGCACGGGCGTCGTCGGTCCGCTCGTCCTGCCCGGCGGGACCGGCTGCGCCCGCTGCCTGCACGAGCACCGCTCGGACCGGGATCCGGCCTGGCCGCGCCTGATCACCCAGTGGCGGTCCGGCCAGGCCCGCCGGGTGGGGGCCTGCGATCTGACGCTGGCGACGGCCGTGGCCGGGCTGGCCGCCGCGCATGCCCTGGCCTTCCTCGACGGGGAGTCGCCGTCCGGCACGGGAGTGCGCTGGGAGGCGTCCGTGCCGGCTCTGCACTGGCATGCGCGGCCGGTCCGGCCGCACCCCGCGTGCCCGTGCGGAGCTGCGGAGAAAGCTAAGGGGGAACACTCCTCAACCAACGGGGCTGCGCACGAGACAATGGTGGTGCAACGGCCGTCGGCGGAGCGACGAGAGCGCACGGATGCCGCCCGGCCGAATGGGACTTGGAGGGCGCATGTCTGATCTTCCCCGGAAGGCGGTCACCCGGACCGCCAAGCTCGCCGCGCTCCCGCTCGGCTTCGCCGGCCGGGCGACCTGGGGTCTGGGCAAGCGCATCGTGGGTGAGTCCGCGGAGATCGTCAGCCGCGAGCTGCAACAGCGCACGGCGGAGCAACTCTTCAAGGTTCTGGGAGAGTTGAAAGGCGGGGCCATGAAGTTCGGACAGGCCATGTCCGTCTTCGAGTCCGCCCTCCCCGAGGAGATCGCCGGCCCCTACCGGGCGGCCCTCACCAGACTCCAGGACGCCGCACCGCCGATGCCGACCCGCACCATGCACGCGGTCCTCGCCGAGCGCCTCGGCGAGGACTGGCGGGAGCTGTTCCTGGAGTTCGAGGAGAAGCCCGCGGCGGCGGCCTCGATCGGCCAGGTACACCGGGCGGTGTGGCACGACGGCCGTGCGGTCGCGGTCAAGGTGCAGTATCCGGGAGCAGGCGAGGCCCTGCTGTCCGATCTCGGGCAACTGAGCCGTTTCGCCCGCCTGTTGGGTCCGCTGATCCCGGGCATGGACATCAAGCCCCTGATCGCGGAGTTGCGCGACCGGGTCTCCGAGGAACTGGACTACGCCCTGGAGGCACAGGCCCAGGAAGCGCACGCTGAGGAGTTCGCGGACGACCCCGATGTGGTGGTCCCCGCGGTGGTGTACCAGTGCGACCAGATCCTGGTCACCGAGTGGATCGACGGGATACCGCTCTCCGAGATCATCTCGGAGGGTACGCAGGAGCAGCGTGACCGGGCCGGTCAGCTCCTGGCCCGGTTCCTGTTCTCCGGGCCGGCCCGCACCGGCCTGCTGCATGCCGACCCGCACCCGGGCAACTTCCGGCTGCTGCCCGGCGGGCCGGAGGACGAGGAGGAGTGGCTCCTGGGCGTGCTGGACTTCGGCACGGTCGACCGCCTCGCGGGCGGCCTGCCCGCCCCGATCGGCGACTCCCTGCGGATGACACTGGACGGAGACGCCGAGGCGGTCTACGAGCTGCTGTGCGCCGAGGGGTTCGTCAAGGACTCCATAGAGCTGGACCCCGACGCCGTCCTGGACTATCTGCTGCCGATCATCGAACCGGCCGAGGTCGACGAGTTCACCTTCACCCGCAACTGGATGCGCAGCCAGGCGGCCCGTATCGCCGACCCCCGCAACCCCGCCCACCAGTTGGGCAAACAGCTCAACCTGCCACCGGCCTACCTGCTGATACACCGGGTGACCCTGAGCACCATCGGCGTGCTCTGCCAGCTGGGCGCGACGGTGCGGCTGCGGGAGGAACTGGAGGCGTGGCTGCCCGGGTTCGTACTCGAAGAGGCCGAAGGGGCCGAAGAAGCCACGGATGCCATGGAAGCCATGGAAGCCGAGGAGGCGGAGGCGGCCGTAGAGGTGCAGTAGGGACGCAGCAGGGGCGGTGATCACCACCAGGCCGAGTCGAGCCGGCCTTCGATCGCTCTGAGGTTCTCCCTGGAGCAGGTGTCACAGAAGAACTGGCGGACGCCGTTCTCCACGGAGCAGGTCCAGGTAGTGGGCCGGGGCCCGTCGGCCGGGGTGCCGCAGCGGGCGCACACAGGAGAGTGGGGCTCCGCGGCGGAGCCAGCGTGATCACTGCCCCGGGAAGACTCGTCACCCGGCGACGACAACGCCGCGGTGCGTGGATCCGCGGGCACAACGCACCGCGGGGGCCGGTCCGTTCGGCCGGACCGGCCCCCGCGTAAAGCTTTCGCCTCCCTCAGCCGGGAGGCCACCGCTTCAGGTGTTCGGGATCACTGCATGACGGCCATGGCGAGCGCGCGGCGGGCGCGCTTGGAGGCGCGCTCGGCCCGGCGCTGCATCCGGCGAGCGGTCGCCAGGCGCGCGGCCTGGCGTTCCCGCTCGGCCTCTTGCAGTCGCTCGTGCATATGCGCACGAGCCAGGGCTTCTGGAATGAGTTGCATCTCGCGGGTCCTGTTCTGACGCGAGCCGGTGGTCGTACCGGCGGTGGTGAAGTCTGGGATCGCGGAGCCGGTGGGCTCGCTGGTGGACGGCTTCATCGGGGCCTGCTTCTTGGGGTCGTGCGTGAGGGGGCGGTCGATCGTTCCTTGGATGTTCATGCCGTGACCGGGTTCTTGCGCGGGCGGCCACGCGGCCGCTTGCGGGCGACGACGACACCCTGGACGAACAGCTCGCCACCCCAGACGCCCCAGGGCTCACGCCGCTCCTTGGCACCGGCGAGGCAGGCCTCGATCAGCGGGCAGGTGCGGCAGAGGGACTTGGCGTACTCGACGTCCGCCGGCGACTCGGCGAAGAAGACCTCCGGGTCGTAGGAACGGCAGGGGACGGGCACGCCGAGGTTCTCGATGGCGTCGTCGAGCGCGGTGAGCGCGGTGAGCGGGATCAAGGTGGAGTCCTCCGTGAGGCCGGGCGGGGGGATCGTTTCGGAAGGCGGTACGGACGGGGCGTGCGCTTCGAGTTGCACGGCTGTTCTTCCTCGTCTGGTCGTGCCGGTCGGGTTGGACCGGTTGGCGGCTGGTACCGGGTTCTGCTCTTGTCCCGAGGCCCCTTCGCCCGTCTGTCCCTGTGGTGGGGACAAACAGAAGGGCCGCGGATCCCGGATGGGGTTCCGCGGCCCTGAAGGCGCCGGCCTGATCGATCAGGCTGGATCACTCCAGGGTTCTGGCCCACGGAAGGCCCACATCAGGTGGTGCTGCGTCGTCTGCTTCCGGCTTCCGGCACCGGCTGCCGTAAAGGCATAGGCCTTGGCCTGTGCCGCTACTGCTTCCAGTGCCTCAGTCGGTCGCTCATTGCGCTCACGGACGGGAAGGCCCGCGAGAGAAACGGAGGACGCCGGACGCACGGCAGGAATGCCGGACAGACCGGTGCCCAGGTTCGAGACGCCGAGCATGCACACGGAGACGGCCGAGAGATCGGTCATTTTGGCCGCGCTGATGTTGGTCTTGATGCTGATCACTGGACTCGCCTCCTCTCGGCGTCTAGGGGACTGGGATGAGCCAGTCCGCTCGGGTATGCAAGTACAACACGGAACCGGGCCTTCGAGAAGGCCGCCGCTTCCGTGCCTAGAACCTATGGGGATTGCTGGGGCATGCGCAAACTATTTTTTCGACGAGTTGGCATCAGTCCTCCTCGACAACTCCCTCGGGCTGCCGACCTGCGCAGATGGCCAGAACATCGGCGCCGTAACGGTTGAGCTTGCGCATGCCGACGCCGGGGATGCGGGCCAGTTCACGGTCGTCGTCGGGCGCGTTCTCGGCGATGGCCATCAGCGTCCTGTCGGTGAAGACGCAGAAGGCGGGCTGGCCGCTGAGCCGGGCCTGGTCCGCACGCCACTCCCGCAGCCGCTCGTAGAGCCCCTCGTCCATGTCGGAGGGGCAGTTGTCGCAGCGCATCAGTTTCATCTCGCCGGCGTCGGTGAGAGTGCGCCCGCAGACCCGGCAGCGGGCGGGGGTGCGCTGGGTGCGCCTGGGTGCGGCCACGGGGACGCCGGTGAAGCCGCGTTCGACGCCTCCGGTGCCGGTGCCGGAGCCACGGCCGACGGTGCCGGTGGAGCCGGGGCGCAGGCCGTCCAGGAAGTGGCTGGGCCTGCGGTTCGGGCGGCCACCGGGGGTGCGGGAGAGGGACCAGGAGACATGGAGCCGCTCTCTGGCGCGGGTCACGCCGACATAGAGGAGACGGCGTTCTTCTTCGATCTGCTCGTCGGTCTTCGCATAGGTGATCGGCATCATGCCCTCGGCGACACCGACCAGGAAGACGACGTCCCACTCCAGGCCCTTCGCCGAGTGCAGGGAGGCGAGGGTGACGCCCTGGACGGTCGGCGCGTGCTGGGCCCCCGCACGCTCGTCGAGTTCCGCGACGAAGTCGGCGAGGGTGGCGGTGGGCCGGCCGGCGGTGACGTCGTGCGCCAGGTTGACCAGGGCGGCCAGTGACTCCCAGCGCTCCCGGACCGCACCGGAGCCGGCCGGGGGCTCGGTGGTCCAGCCCTCTCCGGAGAGGACCGCACGCACCTGGGAGGGCAGGTCCACGGTGTCGTCGAGCAGCGCGTCGTTGCCGCCGAAGCGGGCCGCGGCGCGCAGGGCGACGCCCGCCTTGCGCACCTCGGGCCGGTCGAAGAACCGCTCGGCACCGCGCAGCTGGTAGGGCACCCCGGCGTCGGCGAGGGCCTGCTCATAGGTCTCGGACTGGGAGTTGGTGCGGAACAGAATGGCGATCTCGGCGGCCGGGACCCCGGCGTCGACCAGCTCGCGGATACGGCGGGCGGCGCCCTCGGCCTCGGCGGGCTCGTCGGCGTACTCGGTGTAGACGGGCTCGGGTCCCGCGCGGCGCTGGGAGATCAGTTCCAGGCGGTGGTCGGCGGCGCGGCCGTGGGCCTGGGCCAGCAGGCCGTTGGCGAGACGGACGACCTGGGGGGTGGAGCGGTAGTCGCGGACCAGCTTGACGACGGTGGCCCCGGGGTGGCGGATGCGGAAGTCGAGCAGATGGTCGGGGGTTGCTCCTGTGAACGAGTAGATGGTCTGGCTGGCGTCGCCGACCACGCACAGGCTGTCGCGGTCGCCGAGCCACAGTTCCAGCAGGCGTTGCTGGAGGGGGCTGACGTCCTGGTACTCGTCGACGACGAAGTGCTGGTACTGGGCGCGGACCTGGTCGGCGATGTCGTGCCGGTCCTGCAGGACCGCGACGGTGAGCAGCAGGACGTCCTCGAAGTCGATGACCGCGCGGTCCCGCTTGAGGTCCTCGTAGACCGAGTAGATCTGGGCGATCTCGGCCGGGTCGCGGGGGGCCTCGCGGCCGGCCTTCACGGCGGCGGGCGCATAGTCGGCGGGGACGGTCTGGGTGACCTTGGACCACTCGATCTCGGCGGTGACGTCCCGCAGCTCGCCCCGGTCGAGGCGGATACGGCAGGCGGCAGCCGCATCGGCGACCAGCTGGACCTTGCGGTCGACGAGCCGGGGCAGCGAGCCACCGATCGCTTTCGGCCAGAAGAACTGGAGCTGGCGCAGCGCGGCCGAGTGGAAGGTGCGGGCCTGCACCCCCTGGGCACCGAGCTGGCGCAGCCGGCCGCGCATCTCCCCGGCGGCGCGGTTGGTGAAGGTGACGGCGAGCACGCTGGACGGCTGGAGAATGCCCGCCCGCACCCCGTAGGCGATCCGGTGGGTGATCGCCCGGGTCTTGCCGGTACCGGCTCCGGCCAGCACGCACACCGGACCGTTCAGGGCGGTCGCCACCTCGCGCTGCTCGGGGTCGAGCCCTTCGAGCACCGCGTCGGCAGAGTCCGGTACCTGCGGGAAGAGGGAGGAGTGCGTTGCTGCTGTCACACGGCCATGCTGCCAGGTCGCCGGAGACTGCTGTGCCGGTTGTCCACAGGCAGGCCCTTGCAGTCGTACTAATGCGGCAGGCGTCACCCGGGGCCCCGGGTGACGCCGGGAATGGCGGGCGGGCGGCGTACGTTCCTCTCCTGGATGACCTTCCCGACCTGCCGAAGGAGCGCGAGCGAGATGCAGGGCACTGTGACGATGTACAGCACCACGTGGTGCGGCTACTGCCGCCGGCTGAAGAGCCAGATGGACCGCGAGGGCATCGCGTACACCGAGATCAACATCGAGCAGGACCCGGAGTCGGCCGCGTTCGTGGAGAAGGCGAACGGCGGGAACCAGACAGTCCCCACGGTCCTCTTCGGCGACGGCTCGACGCTGACGAACCCCTCGCTGGCCCAGGTCAAGCAGAAGATCAGCGCGTAGTCGTCCTTCGCGTTCCTCGCACAAGGCGGCCTCTGACCCCGGGTCAGAGGCCGCCTTCGTGCATGTCGCCCGGCTTGTCCCACACGAGTGTGTAACGCCACAGCAGTCGACGCCGGTACCGGCGTCCGGGGAGCAGGTGCTCGGTGGCCCGCCGGACCTCTTTCCAGTTCATGATCGGGTCCTCGACGGGCATGCCCGACGGACCCTGCTCGCCGCCGTTCCTGCGCGCGGTCAGCCGCGCCGTGGGGACCCCGCAACCGCTGATCACCCGGTCCAGGAGCGTGCGGTTGTAGGCCATACCGACGATGACCAGCCGGCCGCCGGGCGCGAGCAGCCTCACCAGCCGTTCGATCGCGTCGTCGAAGGGGGCGTGGTGGAGGACAGCGACCGCGCTGACGAAGTCGTAGCTCCCCTCGTCGAGGAGCGCGCCGTCGAGATAGTCACCCTCCAGGAAGGTGACGTTTCCCACGCCGTCCCCTTTGTGCGCCAGCCGGATCATCTCCGGTGACCGGTCCACGCCGGTCACCGACTCCGCCCTGGCCGCCAGCTTGGCGGCCAGCAGGCCGTCACCGCAGCCGACGTCCAGGGCGGCACGGCAGCCGGGCGGCACGGCATCCAGCACCACCGGGTGGTAGTGGACGTTGTGGTTCCAGTAGGTGTCGTGGGTGTCGGTCATCAGGCCGGGTCGCCGTCTCAGACGAAGCTCCTGGTGGGCAGGGGCTTGCCGTACCACATCTCGATCAGGCGGGCCGCGATGGAGATCCCGTACGGCGGCAGGACGTCGCCGGAGTCGAAGGCGGCGCCCAGTTCGTCTCGGGAGAACCAGCGGGCCTCGTGGATCTCGTCGCCGTCGACGTTGATCTCGGTCGAGGTCGCGCGGGCCATGAAGCCGAGCATGAGGCTGGACGGGAACGGCCAGGGCTGGCTGGCGACGTACTCGACGGGGCCGACGGTGACCCCGGCCTCCTCGAAGACCTCCCGACGCACCGCCTGCTCGATGGACTCGCCGGGCTCGACGAAGCCTGCCAGCGTGGAGAAGCGGCCCTCGGGCCAGTGGACCTGGCGGCCGAGCAGGATGCGGTCGTCCTCGTCGGTGACGGCCATGATCACGGCGGGGTCGGTGCGTGGGTAGTGTTCGGCGCCGCAGGCGGGGCAGCGGCGGATGTGGCCGGCAGCGGCGATCACCGTGCGCTCGCCGCAGCGGGAGCAGAAGCGGTGGGTGCGCTGCCAGTTCTCCAGGCCGACCGCGTGCACCATCAGGCCCGCGTCACGCGGCGACAGCAGCAGCCCCGCCTCGCGCAGACCGGCCGGGCGCGCGGACTGGTCGATACGGCCGGGCAGGGCGTCCTTCTGGAGTGCGAAGTAGCTGACGCCGTCCTCGTCGGTACCCAGGAAGTAGCGGTGCGCTTCGGTGAGGGGAGCCTCGAAGGACGGGGTCATGACGAGTTCGGTACGGCCTTCGGGCGTCTCGTCGATGAGGACCTGGCCGCCGGAGACCACGAAGCAGCGGGTGTCGGGATGGCTCCACGCCGCCGCGAGCCAGGCCTCGTCGAGCCGGTGGTGGGCGGCGCGGTCGATGCCGCTCGGGGCGGTGAGCGAGATGGGTCGGTCGGCGGTGTGGTCGGTCCAGGTGGTCACGGGTGCTTCCAACTCCCCCAGTGCAACGGATGTTTCAGCGGGCGGTTCAGCGGGACGAAGGGCGGGAGGAGACCGGGTCGGGCGGGGACGGGCGGGGCGGCCCTTCCAGTGTGCCCCGCGCGCGATGTCGCTCCGGACGGCGCGGACGGGTCAGGGGGCATGGCGCCAGTTCTCGGCCAGGTCACCCCACAGGTAGGCGCTGGTCTCGACGCCCTTGAGGAGAAGGTCCAGCTCGACCTTCTCGTTCGGGGCGTGCCAGCCGTCGGAGGGGACGGAGATCCCCAGGAAGAGGACGGGTGCGCCGAGGACGTCCTGGAGGTCCGCGGCGGGCCCTGAGCCACCCGAACGGGTGAACCGGACCGGTCCCTCGAAGGCGCGGCCCATGGCGCGGGCCAGCGACTGGAGGCCTGGGTGGTCGAGCGGGGTCAGGCACGGGCGGGTGGCCGGCAGGAAGGTGATCTCGGCGCGGATGCCGGCGGGGATCCGCTCGGTGGCCCAGGCGCGGACGGCCTTCTCGATGTGCTCGGGCTCCTGACCGGCGACCAGCCGGAACGACAGCTTGACCATGGCCGAGGACGGGATGATCGTCTTGCTGCCGGGGCCCTGGTAGCCGCCGCCGATGCCGTTGACCTCGGCAGTGGGGCGGGCCCAGATGCGCTCCAGGGTGGTGTGCCCGGCCTCGCCCTCGGTGGCGTACGAGTGCGCTTCGCGCAGCCAGCCCTCCTCGTCGAAGGGCAGCTCGGCCCACAGCTCCCGCTCACGGTCGCTGAGCTCGACGATGCCGTCGTAGAAACCGGGGATCGCCACGCGCGCGTGCTCGTCGTGCAGTGCGGCGACCAGGCGGGCCACGACGGTGGCCGGGTTGGGGACGGCGCCGCCGAAGGCTCCGGAGTGGATGTCCTGGTCGGGGCCGTGCAGGACGATCCCGCACTCGACGAGGCCGCGCATGCCGGTGCAGACCGTGGGGGTGTCCTCGGACCACATGCCGGTGTCGGAGACGATCACGGTGTCCGCGGCGAGCCGGTCCGCGCGTTCCTCGACGAGGGCCCGGAAGTGCGGGGAGCCGGACTCCTCCTCGCCCTCGATCAGCAGCTTCAGGTTGACGGCGGGTGCGGTGCGGCCGGTGGCGGCGAGGTGGGCGCGGACGCCGAGTGTGTGGAAGAACACCTGGCCCTTGTCGTCGGCGGCCCCGCGCGCGTAGAGGCGGTTCTCGCGGACGACCGGCTCGAAGGGGTCGCTGTGCCAGCCGTCCGCGCGGGCGGCGGGCTGTACGTCGTGGTGGCCGTAGACGAGGACCGTGGGTGCCTCGGGGTCGCCCGCGGGCCATTCGGCGAAGACGGCCGGGGCGCCCGGTGTCTCCCAGACCTCGGCGACCGGGAAGCCGGTCTCCTTGAGTGCGGCGGCGAGCCAGTCGGCGCTGCGGCGGACATCGGCGGCGTGTTCGGGCTGGGCCGACACGGACGGGATGCGCAGCCACTCGGCGAGGTCGTCGAGGAAGGCGGCACGGTGCTGCTCGATGTACGTACGGACAGCGCTGTCCGGGGTCTGGCTCATGGTCACGAGCCTATCGGCCCGCACCGACATCCTCGGCGGGCGGTTCGTCACACTCGGCTTGCCCGACAGCGCGTCCGGCAGCTTGTCCGACGATCAGCCTTTCCAGGGCGGCCCGGTCGGGCAGCCCCTCCGGTCGCTCGACCTCACCGGTGCGGACGTGCACGAACGCGGCGGTGACCGACTCGGGCGGCACGCCCTGCTGCTCGGCCCAGCCGATCCGGTAGATCGCGAGCTGGAGCGGGTCGGCGGCCCGGGTACGGCTGGTCTTCCAGTCGACGATCTCGTACGTCGCCCCGTCGCCGTGCCCGGTCCGGTAGACGGCGTCGATCCGGCCCCGTACGACCCGGCCGGCGAGGGCGAGCTGGAAGGGTGCCTCCACGCGGTAGGGCGTGCGGTGGGCGTACTCGGTGCGTTCGAAGGCCTCCTTGAGGGCTTCGAGGTCGCGTTCGTCGGCGATCTCGGCGTCGCTTCCGGGCAGCTCGTCGGGCTCCAGCAGGGGCAGGGTGAGCTCTTCGTAGCGTGCCTCGACCCAGGCGTGGAATCGGGTACCCCGGCGTGCGGCCGGTTGTGGCGGGCGCGGCATGGGGCGCGCGAGTTCCTGTGCGAGCCCGTCCGGGTCCTCGGCGAGCCGCATCAGCTGGGTGGCGGAGAGCGCGGCCGGCAGGGGCACGTCGGTGACGCTCCGGCGGGCACGCAGCAGCTCGCCGGTGAGGGCGTCGAGGTCGCGGTCCCAGGAGGCGATGGCGCGGGCCTCCTCGGGGGTGAGGGGGGTGCGCTCCGGGGCGCGCGCGTGTTCCGGTCCCGGGGCGCCTTCGTGCTCCCGCGTGCGCGGGGGCGTGCGCTCGGCGGGTGTCGCCTGGTGCGGGACCGTGGGGCGGTCGGCGCTCAGGGATTCCCAGTCGGCGTTGTCCTCGTCCGGGAAGTCGTCGGCGTAGGGATCGGGCTCGTCGTCGGGCGGCGTGGGCCACTCCGGGTCCTCGTGGCCGGCGGGGTCGTGACCGGCCGCGGGGTGGCCGTCCTCCCCTGTCGTGAGTGCGTCCAGGTGGGCGAGGACGGTCTCGGCGGCCGCGCGGCGGCGGGCCAGGGCAGCCTCGTCCAGGGGCAGCGGCCACACCTGGTCGACGCTCGCCGTGTGCAGGGCCGGGTTCTCCTCGTCCTCCTCCGGTTGGTCGGCCCAGGCCTCGATCTCGCCGTGTCCGCCGGCGCAGTGGTCGTACAGGGCCTGCAGGAAGTCGGAAGGGCCGCGTGGCTTCTTCTGGCTGGGGCCCCACCAGTGGCCGGAGCCGAGGAGCAGGGAGCGGGGCCGGGTGAAGGTGACGTAGCCGAGGCGGAGCTCCTCGGTGTGCTGGTGGTCCTTCATGGCCTCGTGGAAGGCCTTCATGCCCCGCGAGTCCCAGGCCTCGACATCGGGCAGGGTGTCGGTGTCGCCGCGCAGGGCGTGCGGGAGCACCTTGGCCTGGGCGGTCCACTTCTCCCGCCCCTGGCTGCTCGGGAAGGTGCCCTTGACCAGGCCGGGGACGACGACGACATCCCATTCCAGGCCCTTGGACCTGTGCGCGGTCAGCACCTTGACGGTGTTCTCACCGCCGGGCAGGGCGTTGTCGAGGCCCTTCTCGTACTGGGCGGCGGTGCGCAGGAAGCCGAGGAAGGCGAGCAGGGTCGCCTCCTGGTCTCCGGCCGCGAAGGAGGCGGCGACGTCGAGGAAGTTGGAGAGCGTCTCGCGGCGGCGGGCGGCCAGCGCGTGCGGGGACGCGGACAGTTCCACCTCCAGGCCGGTGACGGCGAGGACGCGGTGCAGTACGTCCATCAGCGGGTCGGACAGGGAGCGGCGCAGCTCGCGCAGTTCGGTGGCCAGGCGGGCGAAGCGCACGCGCGCGTCCGGCGAGAACGGCAGGCCGTCGTCCTGCTGCTGGGCGTCGAGCGGCAGCTCCAGGAAGGTGTCCAGGGCGTCCGCGAGCGATATCACCTCGGCCGGGTCGACCCCCTCGACGGCCTCGGCGAGCCTGCGGTCCGGGTCGTCGGCGTCGCCCACGCGCGCGTGGGACACCAGCAGCCGGGCGCGGCGGCCGAGGAGGGCGAGGTCGCGGGGGCCGATGCGCCAGCGTGGGCCGGTCAGCAGCCGGACCAGGGAGGCGTTGGCGCCCGGGTCCTGGAGGACCTCGCAGACGGCGACGAGATCGGCCACCTCGGGCAGGTGCAGCAGCCCGGAGAGGCCGACCACCTCGACGGGGACGTCCCGCGCGACCAGGGCGCCCTGGATCTCCGCGAAGTCGGTCGCCGTACGGCACAGGACCGCGATCTCGCCGGGTGCCGTGCCGGTGCGGACGAGGTGGGCGACGGAGTCCGCGATCCAGTCCATCTCCTCGGCATGGGTGCGCAGCAGGGCGCAGCGGACCGTGCCGTCGAGTTCGGCGCCCGGCGCCGGGCGCAGGGCCGCCACGCCCGCGTGCATGGCGCGCAGCGGCTCGGCGAGGCCGTTGGCGAGGTCGAGGAGACGGCCGCCGCTGCGGCGGTTCTCGCTGAGCGCCTGGCGGGTGGCGGGGCTCCCGTCGGCGTGCGCGAAGTGCTCGGGGAAGTCGTCCAGGTTGGCGACGGAGGCACCGCGCCAGCCGTAGATGGCCTGGCAGGGGTCGCCGACGGCGGTCACGGGGTGACCGGTACCGCCGCCGAACAGGCCCGCCAGGAGCACCCGCTGGGCCACCGAGGTGTCCTGGTACTCGTCGAGGAGTACGACACGGAACTCGTCGCGCAGCAGGCGGCCCACCTCGGCGATGCCGGCCAGCGCGGCGGACAGCGCGATCTGGTCGCCGAAGTCGAGCAGGTCCCGCTCGCGCTTGGCGGCCCGGTAACGGACGACGAGTCCGGCCAGTTCGCGGCGGGCGGCGGCCGTCTCGGGAACCTTGCGCAGGTCGGCGTTGCCGAGCTTGACGGCCGCGAGGGTGTTCAGCAGTCCGGCGTCCCAGGCCCTCAGGTCCTCGGGGCGTACGAGGTGTTCGGCGAGCTCGGAGTCGAGGGTGAGCAGGTCGCCGACCAGGTCGGCGAAGGAGCGGGTGAGGGCCGGATAGGGGCCGGGTGCCTCGCGCAGCACGCGCGCGGCGAGCTGGAAGCGGGTGGCGTCGGCGAGCAGCCGGGAGGACGGCTCCAGGCCGATGCGCAGGCCGTGGTCGGTCAGCAGGCGGCCGGCGAAGGCGTGGTACGTCGAGATGGCCGGCTCGCCCGGCGGGTTGTCCGGGTCGATGACATCGGGGTCGGTGACGCCCGCCTTGGCCAGCGCCTTGCGGACGCGCTCGGCGAGCTCTCCGGCCGCCTTGTTGGTGAAGGTGAGGCCGAGGACCTGTTCCGGGGCCACCTGTCCGGTGCCGACCAGCCAGACCACGCGGGCCGCCATCACCGTCGTCTTGCCCGACCCGGCTCCGGCCACGATCACCTGCGGGGCGGGCGGCGCGATGATGCAGGCCGTCTGCTCCGGGGTGAACGGGATGCCGAGGAGCTCTTTGAGCTGCTCGGGGTCGGTGATGCGGGCGGGCATGCCGTCGAGGCTAACGGTGACCACTGACAACGGTGGGACAGGCGTCGTACGTCACTCGACCACGTGACGCCCCTCGGGCCGCGCGCTGCACGATGCCCGGAAGGCGCAGTGCGTGCAGTGCTGGCCGGTGGTCGGCGTGAACCGTTCGTCGAGGACCTTGCCGGCGGCGGTGGCCAGCAGGTCGCCGACCCACTCCCCCTCCAGCGGCTCCTGGGCCTGCACCTTGGGCAGGGTCTCGCCGCCGTCGCGCTGGGCGGCGCCCTGCCGGAGGTGGACCAGTTCGGCGCCGCCGGCTTCCGGGCGTACGCCGTCGAAGGCGTCGTCCACGGCGCCCTCGCGGACCGCGAGCTGGTAGACGGCGAGCTGCGGATGCCGGGCCACCTCGGCCGCGCTGGGCGCCTGTTTGCCGGTCTTGAAGTCGACGACGTAGGCGCGGCCCTCGCCGTCCGTCTCCACGCGGTCCATCTGGCCGCGGATGCGCACCTCGTAGTCGCCCGCTTCGAGGCTGACGTCGAAGTCCTGCTCGCTGGCCACGGGGGTGCGTGCGGTGCGGTCCAGGACGTGCCATTTCAGGAAGCGTTCGAGCGCCACGCGCGCGTTGTCCTTCTCCTGGGCCGACTTCCAGGGGGCGTCGAAGGCGAGCGCGTTCCACACCGACTCCAGGCGCTCCATGAGGACCGCGAGGTCGGCCGGGGTGCGTCCGGAGGCGACCTCGTCGGCCAGGACGTGCACGACGTTGCCGAAGCCCTGGGCGGTGGTGGCGGGCGCGTCGGCCTTCACCTCGCGGCCCAGGAACCACTGCAGGCTGCAGGTGTTGGCCAGCTGGTCGAGGGCGCTGCCGGAGAGCACGACGGGCTGGTCGCGGTCGCGCAGCGGCACCTTGCTCTCGGTCGGCTCGAACATGCCCCACCAGCGGTAGGGGTGGGCGGAGGGCACCAGGGGGCGGCCGTCCTCGTCGGCGAGGGCGGCCAGCCGGGCCAGCCGCCGGGCGGCGGCCTCCCGCAGCGTGTCGGACGCGCGCGGGTCGACCGTGGTCGCGCGCAGCTCGGCGACCAGGGCGGCCACGGAGAGCGGGCGGCGGGGCCGTCCGGTGACGTCCTGGGGTTCGGCGCCCAGCTCGGTGAGGAACCGGGAAGGCTGGTCGCCGTCGTCCGCGGGGGCCTTCACGGCGGTGACGACGAGGCGTTCACGCGCGCGCGTGGCGGCGACGTAGAACAGGCGGCGCTCCTCGGCGAGGAGTGCGCCCGGGGTGAGCGGTTCGGCGAGTCCGTCGCGGCCGATGCGGTCGGCCTCCAACAGCGAGCCGCGGCGGCGCAGGTCGGGCCACAGGCCCTCCTGGACGCCGGCGACGACGACCAGGCGCCACTCCAGGCCCTTGGAGCGGTGTGCTGTCAGCAGACGGACGGCGTCGGGGCGTACCGCCCTCCCGGAGAGGGTGTCGGCGGCGATGTCCTCGGCCTCGATCTCCGCGAGGAAGTTCAGCGCGCCCCGGCCGCCGCTGCGCTCCTCCGCGCGGGCGGCGGTGGCGAACAGGGCGCACACGGCGTCCAGGTCACGGTCGGCGTTGCGGCCGGCCGCGCCGCCGCGCCGGGCGGCGCGCTCCAGGCGCGAGGGCCAGGGCGTGCCGTTCCACAGGTCCCACAGCGCCTCCTCGGCCGTACCGCCGCCCGCCAGGCGCTCCCTGGCCTTCCTGAGCAGCGCGCCGAGCCGCTGCGCCCCGCGCGCGTACCCGGGGTCGTGGACGGCCAGGCGCTCGGGTTCGGCGAGGGCCCGGGCGAGCAGGTCGTCCGAGGGCGGCGGCAGGGCGTTGCCGGCCGCCCGCTCCTCGTCGCGCAGGGCGCGGCCGAGGCGGCGCAGGTCGGCTGCGTCCATGCCGGCGAGAGGCGAGGTGAGCAGGGTGAGCGCGGTCTCGGTTCCGAGCCAGCAGGGGGCCGCCGCGGTGGCCTCGTCCCCGCCGGGGCCGGTCTCTTCGGTGCTCGCGCCCGCACCCGGGTGTGCCGCTTCCGCCTCCGCCACCGCCCGGAGCGCCGTCAGCAGGGGTGCCACCGCCGGTTCGTGGCGCAGCGGGACGTCGTCGCCGTCGATGTCCAGGGGTACGCCGGCCGCGGTGAGGGCGCGGCGGACCGTCGGGATGGTGCTGGACCCGGCGCGCACCAGGACGGCCATGTCGCTCCAGCGCACGCCGTCCTCCAGGTGCGCGCGTCGCAGGATGTCGGCGATGTTGTCCAGCTCGGTGCCGGGCGTCGGGTACGTGTAGACCTCGACGACGCCGCCGTCCCGGGCGGCGGCCAGTTCGCGGTGGGCGCGCACCTTGTCGGCGGGCAGCCGGGTCAGCGGCATCCGCTGGGTCAGCAGGCGGGTCGCGGCCAGCAGGCCGGCGCCGGAGCGGCGGGAGGTCCGCAGCACCTCGACCGGGGCGGGGCGGCCGTCCACGCGCGCGAAGGCGGACGGGAAGTCCAGGATGCCGTTCACGTCGGCGCCCCGGAAGGTGTAGATCGACTGGTCCGGGTCGCCGAAGGCGACCAGCGTGCGGCCGCCGCCGGCCAGGGCGTGCAGCAGCCGGACCTGGGCCGGGTCGGTGTCCTGGTACTCGTCGACGTACACGGCGTCGTAGCGGCCGGCCAGGTCAAGGGCGACCTCGGGGCGCTGGGTGAGCAGTACCGCGCGGTGGACGAGTTCGGCGTAGTCGAGGACGCCCTGGAGGTCGAGGATGTCGAGGTACTCGGCGAGGAAGGCGGCCGCGGCCCGCCAGTCGGGGCGCCCGATACGGCGGGCGAAGGCGTCCAGGGCGGCCGGGTCCAGGCCCAGTTCGCGGCTGCGGGCGAGAACCGCGCGGACCTCGTCGGCGAAACCCCGGGTGGTCAGGCAGGCGCGCAGTTCGTCCGGCCAGCGCACCGGGTCGAGCCCGAGCCGCTCCAGCTCCGCCTGGCCGGCCAGCAGCTCGCGGACGGTGACGTCCTGCTCGGGGCCGGACAGCAGCCGTAGCGGGTCGACGAACAGGCCGCTGTCCTGGTGGGCGCGGACCAGGGCGTAGCAGTACGAGTGGAAGGTGGTCGCCCGGGGCGCGCGGGCCGCGCCGACACGCAGGGCCATGCGGTCGCGCAGTTCGACGGCGGCCTTGCGGCTGAACGTCAGCACCAGGATCCGCTCGGGGTCCCCGCCGCGGGCGATCCGCGCGGCCACCGACTCCACGAGGGTGGTGGTCTTGCCGGTGCCGGGACCTGCGAGGACGAGCAGCGGGCCGGCCCCGTGGTCAACCACGGCGCGCTGTGCGGCGTCCAGACGAGGGGGATCCGCATCGGCCGGCGGGGTACGCACCAGTCGGTAAGCGCCACGGGTCCCCTGTCGCACCTGGAGGTGCGACAGACGCCTGGTGGAGGAAGAGGAGCTCACGTGGTTCGCCGGTCCTGGTGGGTGTGCTGGCTGGCTCGCGGTCGCGCGGGCAGTGCGGTGGCCGTGGGGTGAGCGGGACACGCGCAGCCGACGCTACGCCGACGAACCGGACGGAAGCAGGGCTTCCGCTTCTTCCCGTCCGTCTCGGGCGGCACTCGCGGCACGCGCACCCCGCATCCCACGAACGTACGTCATGCCACGGACGTCCCGGGTGTCCCTCGAACGGGCCACAGGTTCCCCCCGAGGGCCCCGGATGGCGGAAGCTGTCAGGTGTGAGCCCCCGCGTCCGTGCCGCCGTCCCACCGCGCCCGCTTCATGTCGAGCCGCGGCAGGTGCCCCTCCGCGGTCCTGCTCGCCGCCTTCAGCGGAGTGCCCTCGGCGCGGTAGCGGTCCAGGGCGCTCAGCTCGTGCCCCGGCAGCAGCGCCCCGTCGGCGCGCACCACACGCCACCACGGGACGGAGCCCCCGTACAGGGACATCACCCGCCCCACCTGGCGCGGCCCTCCCTCCTCCAGCCACTCCGCGACGTCGCCGTACGTCATCACGTGCCCGGGCGGGATCCGCTCGGCGACCTCCAGGACCCGCTCGGCGTACTCGGGCAGCTCGTCCGCGTGCCTCTCTCGGGTGTCCTCGGGAAGGCTCTGCTCGCTCATTCGCCCCATCCTGCCGCACCCCACCGACAGCCCGCTCGGTGTGCGTCAGGTCTCCGCCTCGCCCTCGGGCCGCGCTTGGGGCAGACTGTGCGCCCCCGCATCTGCACCCTGATGCCCTCGTGTGTCGGTGGGGCATGCCACCATCGTGCGGGCGGTGACTGGTGATACGAGATCAAGAAGAGACGACCGAGCAGCAGGGCGTGCACCCCGACGGAGCGGCGGGCACCTCTGACGCCGCCGCACGCCCGGACGCGGCGGAATCCGGCACCGGACCTTCGGAATCCGCGCGCGCGGAGGTCGTGGAACCGGACGCCGGACACCCGCCCCCCGCTGCCGCACCCGACGCCGCCCCCGACGCCTCCGAGGCGGAACACGTGCCGGACGAGACCCACACGGACGAGGTGGAGGGCGACGAACCGCTGCTCCCCGCGCGCGTGCACCGCCCCTCCGACCTCATGCGCCTCCTGGTCGGCGTGCTCGCCATCGCCCTGCTGCTCGGTATCGCCGCGTTCGCGCACGGCACCACCTCCGGGCTCGAACAGGACATCAACAAGGGCACCGGGCAGGCCCCCGACCTGCTGATCAAGATCGCGGGGCTGGCCTCCAGCATCGCGATCCTGCTGGTGCCGGTCGCGTTCGCGATCGAGCGGCTCATCAAGCGGGACGGGCTGCGCATCGCCGACGGCGTGCTCGCGGCCGTCCTCGCCCACGGAGTGACCCTCGCCACCGACCTGTGGGTCGCCCGGGCCGCCCCGGGCTCCATCCAGGAGGCGCTCACCCAGCCCTCCCCCGGAGACATCCACGCCCTCACCGACCCGGTGCACGGCTATCTCGCGCCCGTCATCGCCTATATGACGGCCGTCGGCATGTCCCGGCGGCCGAGATGGCGCGCGGTCCTGTGGATCGTGCTGATGCTCGACGCGTTCTCCATGCTCGTCACCGGCTACACGACACCGTTCTCGATCATCCTCACGGTACTGATCGGCTGGACCGTCGCCTACGGCACGCTCTACGCGGTCGGCTCCCCCAACGTCCGCCCCACCGGCCGGACGCTGCTGGCGGGCCTGCGGCACGTCGGCTTCCACCCGGTCGGCGCGGCCCGCGAGGAGGCCCTGGACACCGAGAACGGCGACCGGGGCCGGCGCTACTTCGTCACCCTGGAGGACGGCCCGCCGCTGGACGTCACGGTCGTCGACCGGGAACAGCAGGCCCAGGGCTTCTTCTACCGCGCGTGGCGCAACCTGACCCTGCGCGGCTTCGCCACCCGCTCCAGCCTCCAGTCGCTGCGCCAGGCCCTGGAGCAGGAGGCGCTGCTGGCGTACGCGGCGATCGCGGCCGGTGCCAACGCACCCAAGCTGATCGCCACCTCCGAGCTCGGCCCGGACGCCGTGATGCTCGTCTACGAGCACACCGGCGGCCGCACCCTCGACTCACTGGCCGACGAGGAGATCACCGACGAACTGCTGCGCAACACCTGGCACCAGGTGCAGGCGTTGCAGTCGCGCCGGATCGCGCACCGCAGGCTCGCGGGTGACGCCATCCTGGTGGATCGTTCCGGCACGGTGATCCTCACGGACCTGCGCGGCGGCGAGATCGCGGCCGGCGAGCTGCTGCTGCGCATGGACGTCGCCCAGCTGGTCACCACGCTCGGTCTGCGGGTCGGCGCCGAGCGGGCGGTGGCCTCGGCGGTCGGAGTCCTCGGACCCGACGCCGTCGCCGACTGCCTGCCGATGCTCCAGCCGATCGCGCTCACCCGCTCCACGCGCGCGACGCTGCGAAGACTGGCCAGAGAGCGCGCCGAGCGTGAACGCGACGCGGTCCTGGAGGCGTCCCGGCAGGCCAAGCAGGCCCGCGCGGAGGAGGCCGAGAAGCCCGACAAGAAGACGGTGCGGGCCGAGCAGCGGGCCGAGAAGCGGGCCCTGGACGACGCCCTGGAAGAGGCCCGCGAGGAGGACCTGCTCACCCAGATCCGGCACCAGGTGCTGAGGATCAGGCCGCAGGCGCCCGTCGAGCCGGCCCGCCTGGAGCGGGTGCGGCCGCGCACGCTGATCAGCCTCATCGCCGGCGCGATCGGCGCGTACTACCTGCTGACCCAGCTCACCCACATCGAGTTCGGCCCCCTGGTCGCGAACGCCCAGTGGGGCTGGGTGATCGCCGCGGTGCTGTTCTCGGCGGTCAGCTATGTCGCCGCCACGATGGCGCTGCTCGGGTTCGTGCCCGAGCGGGTGCCGTTCGTGCGGACCGTGGCGGCGCAGGTCGCCGGGTCGTTCGTGAAGATCGTGGCGCCCCCGGCGGTCGGCGGTGTCGCCCTCAACACGCGCTTCCTGCAACGCGCGGGCGTGCGCCCCGGGCTCGCGGTGGCCAGCGTCGGCGCCTCGCAGCTGTTCGGGCTCGGCTGTCACATCCTGATGCTGCTGTCCTTCGGCTATCTGACGGGCACCGAGAAGACCCCGTCGCTGTCGCCGTCCCGCACCGTCATCGCGGGCCTGCTGACCGTCGCCGTACTGGTCCTCGTGGTGACCTCGGTGCCGTTCCTGCGGAAATTCGTCTCCACGCGCGTGCGGTCGCTTTTCGCGGGCGTCGTGCCGCGCATGCTGGACGTGCTCCAGCGGCCGCAGAAGCTCATCACCGGCATCGGCGGCATGCTGCTGCTGACCGCCTGCTTCGTGATGTGCCTGGACGCCTCCATCCGCGCGTTCGGCGACGAGTCGACCTCGCTCAGCATCGCCAGCGTCGCCGTCGTCTTCCTCGCCGGAAACGCGCTCGGCTCCGCGGCCCCGACCCCGGGCGGTGTCGGCGCGGTCGAGGCGACCCTGACCGTCGGCCTGATCGCCGTCGGCCTCCCCAAGGAGGTCGCGGCCCCCGCCGTCCTGCTGTACCGGCTGCTGACCCTGTGGCTGCCGGTCCTGCCCGGCTGGCTGGCCTTCAACCACCTGTCCCGCAAGGGAGCGCTCTAGCCACGGCGACGGAGCCGAGGGCGCGAGGCGCTCCGGCTCGTACAGGACCCGCTCCGGCTCGCACAGGACCCGCTCCGGCTCGTACGGAACGCACTGCGGCCGTACCGGGGCCGTAGCTCGTACGGCTCGCGCCCCGCGCGCGTGGCCGCGCGCGACCCCAGGATGGGAATATGCCGAACCCCTTCCGGATCCGTGTCGCCGCCCTGACCGCCGCTCTGGCGCTGTCCTGCCTGCTGAACGGGTGCAGCGACAGCGCCGCCAAAGACGGGGATCTGACGGCACAGAAGCTGGACTGGAAGGCCTGCCCGGCCCCCGACGAGGCCGAGGGCGGCGGCGACACCCCCTCGCCGCTGCCCGGTGGCGGCGCCTGGCAGTGCGCCACCATGAAGGCGCCGCTGGACTGGTCGAAGCCGAAGGGCGCCACCATCGGCCTGGCGCTGATCCGGGCCACGGCCAGCGGCGAGGCGAGCAAACGGATCGGCTCCCTGATCTTCAACTTCGGCGGGCCGGGCGGCAGTGGCATCACCACGCTCCCCGCGTTCGCCGAGGACTACGCGGCCCTGCGTACCCGCTACGACCTCGTCAGCTTCGACCCGCGCGGAGTCGGCCGCAGCGATCCCGTCGAGTGCGAGAACGACCAGCAGCTCGACAACTACTTCCAGCAGGACGCGACACCCGAGACCAACGTCGAGCGCACCCAGCTGATCAACCGCACCGAGCAGTTCAACGCCGCCTGCGAGAAGAACTCCAAGTCGATCCTGCCGCATGTACGCACCACCGACGCGGCCCGCGACATGGACCTCATGCGCCAGGTCCTCGGCGACCGGCAACTGCACTACTTCGGCATCTCCTACGGCACCGAACTCGGCGGCGTCTACGCCCACTTGTTCCCGAAGAACGTGGGCCGGGCCGTCTTCGACGGCGTCATCGACCCCACCCAGAACACCGAACAGAGTTCGCTGGGGCAGGCCAAGGGTTTCCAGCTCGCGCTCGACAACTTCGCCGAGGACTGCACGTCCAAGAAGACCGAGTGCCCGATCGGCGACACCCCGCAGGACGTGAAGGACCGTATCGCCAAGCTCCTCGCGGACCTCGACAAGAAGCCGATCCCCGGCATCCTTCCCCGCCAGCTGACCGAGACGGCCGCCACCAACGGCATCGCCCAGTCCCTCTACTCGAAGGACTTCTGGGAGTACCTCACCGAGGGGCTCGAAGAGGCGTACGACGGCGACGGGAAGATCCTGATGCTGCTGTCCGACTCGATGAACGGCCGCAGCCAGAACGGCGAGTACAGCAACATCACGGCGGCGAACATCGCCATCAACTGCGCCGACGAGAAGCCTCGGTACAGCGCCGACTACGTCCAGCAGAGAGTGCCCGCGTTCCGTGCCGCCTCCCCGCTGTTCGGCGACTACCTCGCGTGGGGCATGGTCAGTTGCACGAGCTGGGCGGTGCCGGGCGCCGCCGACCACCCCGACGTCAGCGCGCCCGGGTCGGCACCGATCCTGGTCGTGGGGAACACCGGCGATCCGGCCACGCCGTACGAGGGCGCGAAGAAGATGGTGGAGTCGCTGGGGAAGGGCGTCGGGGTGGAGCTGACCTACCAGGGGCAGGGTCACGGGGCCTACGACAGCAAGAACAAGTGCGTGCAGTCGGCCGTGAACGGCTACTTGCTGGAGGGGAAGGTACCGAAGGCCGGCACGGTCTGTTCCTGAGCGCGAGGGTGGGTGATCGCGCCGACGCGGCGGAGCCGTATGCCGAGCCCACCTCCACACCTCCCCCAGGGATATAGGAAAACCGCAGGTCAAAAGGTTATCCACAGGCTGGAACGGCCTTCGCTCGATCCGCCTACTATGACCTGACCGCTTTCCGCGACGAACCTGCGGAGAGCCTGTGAGGGGGGTGTGCACGCATGTTGCGTTCTGTACGGTGGGCGGCCGCTGTTGCCGCCGGGTTGCTCGTGGCCGGGTGCGGTGGTGGGTCGTCCGGTGGGGGCGGGGACGAAGGGAAGACACGGTCCGAACAGCCGTCGCCCTCTTCCCACACCTCTGCCGCTCTGCCCTCCTCCCTCACTTCCCAGAAGCTCGACTGGGGCCGCTGCAAGGCCACTTCGGACTCCGCCGCGCCCGGTGGCGAGTGGCGCTGCGCGACGCTCGAGGTGCCGCTGGACTGGGCGAAGCCGGATGGGAAGACCATAGGGCTGGCACTGATCCGGGCGCAGGCGAGCGGGGGTTCGGGCAAGCGGATCGGCTCGTTGTTGTTCAACTTCGGCGGCCCGGGCGGCTCGGGCATCTCGATGATGCCGTACTACGCCACCACCGTCCCCACCCTGCGCGAGCGGTACGACCTGGTGAGCTGGGATCCGCGCGGGGTGGGCGCCAGTGAAGGCATCCGCTGCCGCAGCGACAAGGACATGCGGTCCGCCGAGTCGATCGACGCCACCCCGGACACGGCGGCGGAGGAGTCGGCGTACTTCCAGGACGCCGCCGCCTTCGGCCAGGGCTGCGAGACGGCGGCCGGCGAGCTGATCGCGCATGTCTCGACGACCGACACGGCCCGGGACATGGACCTGATGCGCCAGGTCCTCGGCGATACGAAGATGCACTACTTCGGCATCTCGTACGGCACCGAACTCGGCGGCGTCTACGCCCACTTGTTCCCGAAGAAGGTGGGACGGCTGATCCTGGACGCGGTCGTCGACCCGGCCGCGGACTCCGTCGGACACGCGAAGAACCAGGCCCAGGGCTTCCAGCGGGCGCTGGACGACTACCTCAAGTCCACCGGGCAGGACCCAAAGCAGGGTTCGCAGAAGATCGTGGACCTGCTGGAGAAGCTCGACACCGAGCCGCTCGCGACCTCCTCCGGGCGGAAGCTGACCCAGACCCTCGCGGTCACCGGCATCGTCCTGCCGCTGTACAGCCAGGACAGCTGGCCGACGCTGACCAGCGCGCTCCAGGCGGCCGAGGACGGCGACGGCTCGGAGTTGCTGTCGCTCGCGGACCAGTACAACGAACGTGACACCTCGGGGCACTACGGCACGAGCGCCCACTCCCAGCGGGTCATATCGTGCCTGGACGACAAGCAGCGGCCCACGCTCGCCCAGACGAAGAGGCTGCTGCCGGAGTTCGAGAAGATCTCGCCCGTCTTCGGCGACTTCCTGGGCTGGGACACGGCCGGCTGGTGCCACGACTGGCCGGTGGCCGGGGAGTACGACACCCCGGAGGTGAGCGCCCCGGGCTCGGCCCCGGTCCTGCTGGTCGGCAATACGGGCGACCCGGCGACCCCGTACGAGGGCGCCCGGAGAATGGCCGACGAGCTGGGCAAGGGTGTCGGCGTCGAGCTGACCTGGAAGGGCGAGGGCCACGGCGCGTACGGCCGCGGGAGCGACTGCGTGGACTCGGCGGTCGACGGCTATCTGCTGGACGGCACGGTCCCGAAGGACGGCAAGGTCTGCTCATGACGAAGGCGGGGGCTTCGGGTGCCTGCCGCACCCGAGGCCCCCGCCCGTCGCGGAGACTGCGCTCAGTAGACCGGCTTCTCCGGCTCGATCTGGTTGACCCAGCCGATCACGCCGCCGCCGACGTGGACGGCGTCCGCGAAGCCCGCGGACTTCAGGACCGCGAGGACTTCCGCACTGCGGACACCCGTCTTGCAGTGCAGGACGATCTTCTTGTCCTGGGGCAGCCCCTCCAGGGCGGTGCCCAGCAGGAACTCGTTCTTCGGGATCAGCTTGGCGCCCGGGATGGAGACGATCTCGTACTCGTTCGGCTCGCGGACGTCGATGATCTCGATGTTCTCGCCGTCGTCGATCCACTCCTTGAGCTGCTTGGGAGTGATCGTCGAGCCGGCCGCCGCCTGCTGGGCCTCCTCGGAGACGACGCCGCAGAAGGCCTCGTAGTCGATGAGCTCGGTGACGGTCGGGTTCTCGCCGCAGACCGCGCAGTTCGGGTCCTTGCGGACCTTGACCTGGCGGTACTGCATCTCCAGGGCGTCGTAGATCATCAGGCGGCCGACGAGGGGCTCGCCGGTGCCGGTGAGGACCTTGATGGCCTCGGTGACCTGGATGGAGCCGATGGACGCGCAGAGCACGCCGAGCACGCCGCCCTCGGCGCAGGAGGGGACCATGCCCGGCGGCGGGGGCTCCGGGTAGAGGCAGCGGTAGCAGGGCCCGTACTCGGACCAGAAGACCGAGGCCTGGCCGTCGAAGCGGTAGATCGAACCCCAGACGTACGGCTTGTTGAGCAGCACGCAGGCGTCGTTGACCAGGTAGCGGGTGGCGAAGTTGTCCGTGCCGTCGACGATCAGGTCGTACTGGCTGAAGATGTCCATCACGTTCTCGGCCTCGAGCCGCTCTTCGTGAAGGACCACGTTCACGTACGGGTTGATGCCGAGGACGGAGTCACGGGCGGACGCGGCCTTGGAGCGGCCGATGTCGGCCTGGCTGTGGATGATCTGGCGCTGCAGGTTCGACTCGTCGACCTCGTCGAACTCCACGATGCCGAGGGTGCCGACACCGGCCGCGGCGAGGTACATCAGCGCCGGCGAACCCAGGCCGCCGGCACCCACGCAGAGCACCTTGGCGTTCTTCAGCCGCTTCTGCCCGTCCATCCCGACGTCGGGGATGATCAGGTGGCGGGAGTACCTGCGGACCTCGTCTACGGTGAGCTCAGAGGCTGGCTCGACCAGGGGTGGCAGCGACACGGGGACTCCGTTGATCGGTCAATCACTACAGTTGTTCTCCCTGTAACACTGCCACGGCCACCTTCATTCCGAGACACCCGTCCCGACCCGCGAGACGATGTCGTCCCAGTAGCCGGGCATGTTCTCCCAGGGGTCCACTCGACCGCCGCGATCTGTGCGGTCGGTGAAGTAGATGGTGGCGGCGCCCTGCCAGCGGGCGATGCGCAGTGCCTCGTCGAGGTGGCCGCGGGGCACGCCGTGCACGAAGTGGCAGAAGCGGTCCGGTGGATAGTCCGCGGTCCACTCGGCGACATGGGACCAGCGGTAGTCGCTCCAGGGGCCGGCGAAGGTCACCAGTTGGTCGGCGTTCTCGGCGTAGCCCGGGTGGGGGTGGGTGCCATGGCCGAGGACGATGTGGGGAGCGTCACCGATGGTGCGGAGCGTGGCGACCGCGCGGCGGATCTCGGGCAGCGCGGTGCGCTCGCCTGGGCAGCGGTCCAGCAGGAAGCCGTCGACGCGGTACCAGTCGTGATAGCGGCGGGCGTCGGAGATCAGGTCGCCGTGCGGGCGGGCGCCGTAGGTGGTGTCCAGGTGGCCGAGGACCCGGACGCCCGCGTTGCGGAGGCGGCCGGCCGCCTCCAGGCAGTGCGGGTCGGGGCGGCTGCCGGGGCCGTTCGCCACGTCGAGGACGACCCAGTGCAGAGGGGTGCCCGGGCGGGTGAGTTCGGCCCACTGCGCCGGGGCGAGGAGGGGGTGGGCGTAGCCCGGGATGCCGAAGGCGGTGCGGACGCCGGTGGTCGCGGCGCCCGCCCTGGTACTGGTCAGATGCGGCATGCCGCCTCCATCCAGATGTCCGCGAGGGACTCTTCGAGGTTGATACGGGGCCGCCAGCCGAGCCGGTCGCGGGCGCAGCGCACGTCGGCCTGCTGCCAGCTGCCGCAGCCGTCCGGGTACGGATACGCGACCGGGGCCGCGTGGTCGGGGTCCAGGCGGGGGTGGCCGATGGGGCTGCGCAACGGGCCGGGCGGGCCGTCGAGTTCGTGCAGGGCGCCGCCGTATCCGGCGACCCGGGCGAGGACGGCGGCGGCGTCGCGCAGCCGGACGGCGCGACCGGAGCCGATGTTGATGACGCCCTGGGCGGCGGAGAGCGAGGCCGCGTGGACGGCGCGGGCGACGTCGCGTACGTCGACGAAGTCGCGCTGGACGCCGAGGCCGCCGAGTTTGAGTTCGCCGTCGCCGGACTGCATGGCGCGGCGCATGGCTTCGGCGAGGCGGCCGAGCGGGGAGCCGGCCGGGGTGCCGGGCCCCGCGGGCGAGAAGACGCGCAGGACGACCGCGTCCAGGCCGGAGCCGAGGACCAGTTCGGTGGCGGCGAGCTTGCTGACGCCGTACGGGCCGCCGGGGCGCGGTACGGCGTCCTCGGCGGTGGAGGAGCCGGGCTGGCTCGGGCCGTACTCGGCGCTGCAGCCGATCTGCACCAGGCGGGCGCCGCAGCCGCTGCGGCGCAGAGCCTCGCAGACGGTGGCGACGGCGACGGTGTTGTGCCGGGTGAGTTCCCGGGCACCGCCGCGGGTGGCGCCGGCGCAGTTCACGATGACGCCCGGGTGGACCGCGTCGAGGAAGCGGGTGAGCGCACCGGGGCTGCCGGTGGCGAGGTCGAAGCGGACGTCGGCGTCGTCTCCGCGGCCGAGCGCGGTGAGCTGGACGGCCGGGTCGGCGAGCAGCCGGTCGGCGACGAAGCGGCCGAGGTATCCGTTGGCTCCGATCAGCAGAACCCTCATCGCATGGCTCCCGGGGTGTGCGCTCCGGCGACTCCGGTGGTTCCGGACGCTCCGGGTCCGGGTCGGGAGGTGGTCATCTGGTGGTCTCCTTCACGGGGTGGTGCGGTTGCCTCCGGCGGGGTGCCGGGCGCCTGCCGCCGCGACGGCACGGTGAGGCAGGCGAAGAGATCGGCGGCTCTGCTCACTCCGGGTCCCCCGTCGGCGCGTGGGCCGAGGCCCGGGTGAGGGTGCGGGTCGCCTGGATCAGCAGTGCCAGGGCCGCGGCGCCGCAGACGAGGGCCGGGACGCTGCCCGCGCCCCACGCGCCGGCCAGGGCGTCGACGGGGGCCGCGAGGAAGGCGCAGCCGGGCAGCCGGCCGGCCAGGACCAGGCCGACGGCGGCCGCCTCGCCGGCGGCGGCCAGGGCGAGAGTGGGGCCCTGCGGCACGTTGTGGACGGTGAGGAGGCGGGCGAGCAGGAGCACGGCGCCGAGGGTGAGGGCCTCCGGGTAGCCGGCGGGTTCGCCCAGGGCGGCGCCGCACAGGGCGAGCAGGGCGGTGAGGACGCCCAGGTAGAGGGCGAACGTGCCGAGCAGCAGCGGCTGTACGGCCCCGGCGAACTCCTCCAGGCCCCGGCTGCCCGTGAGCCTGCGACGGGCGCCCGCCGTGAAGAGATGGGCGCTCCAGCCGGCCGGGGCGCAGGCCAGGGTGAGAGCGAGGACGGGCGCGGTGGTCACCGGCCAGGGGCCGTGTGCGGCGCCGGTCGGGAGGCCGTCGGGGCCGCCGTCCAGGACGGCGCGCAGAAGGCCGTTGCCGAGGAGGGCGTAGGCGAGGAGCCAGCAGGTCCACGCGCGCGTGCCGGTCAGGGTGTGCCGGGCGAGGGTGCGGGCGGGCACGGCCAGGGGGCCGCGACGCAGGGCCAAGCCCGCGGCCAGGGCGAGGGCGAGCAGGCCGGCGGCCGCCGTCAGGAGGCGCGGGCGCCCCTCGGTGAGCCGTACGCCGGTCACGACCGCCACGCCGACCGCGCCCGGCAGAAGCGTGCGCAGCGCCCAGTCGGCGCGCACGCGGGGCGCGGGCGCCGGTTCCGGGCACGGGCGCCGGTCGCCGTCGCGGGGCACGCGCGCGTAGAGCTCCTCGGCGAGTGAGAAGACGTCACGGTGCCGGAAGCGGGCGGCGGTCCGGTCGGTGACGCCGTGCGCTTCGAGGCCGGCCGCGATCTCCAGCGGGTCGACGGCCTGCTCGCAGAGCGCGCGGTGGCGGTGCATCAGCGCTTTCACGGGGTCGGCGACGCCTCGGCGTGGGGCGGATCCGCGGCGGCCCGCGGTGTCCCGGGCAGTCCGCGTGGAGCCCCCGCCGGACACCGCGGCCGACCCTGGCGACCCGCTCCCGGACAGGGCGTCAGCCGAGCCGCCCGCGGCCACGCCCAGGAGCCATTCCTCCGATCGCACGTCCCAGGCGTCGGCCCCGCCGGGGGGCCCGGGCCGGTCGCGCTCCCCCGGACCGCCGTTCACGGCGCCGTCCTCGTCGCCGTTCACAGGGCGCCCTCCGGGGCCGCGAGCGGCGTGGCCCGTACCGGGGTCGGCCCCAGGGGGGCGCCCAGGGCCCAGCCGGGCCCGCCCCGGCTCACGACGCGGGCCGTCGGGCCGGTCCAGCGGCCGGGGACATGCGCCTCGGCCGGAGCTGCGAACGGCAGCGGCTCCCCGGCCTCGTCGAGGACGACCCGGCGTACCGGGCAGTGCGAGACGATCTCCAGGTAAATGCCGTGAAATGCCGCGATGTTCTGCTCGACGGTGAACAGTTCGAGCGCCCGGGCGCGTGCGGCGGCTCCGAGGCGCTCACGGCGCTCGGGGTCGCGCAGCAGCGCCACGCACGCCTCCGCGAGCGCCCGCGGATTGCGCGGGGGTACGACGAGACCGGTGCCGCCGATGACCTCCACCACGGCGCCGACGTCGGTGGAGACGGTCGCGCGGGCGCAGAGCATCGCCTCGACCAGGCCGACCGGGAAGCCCTCGACGACGCTGGAGAGGACGACGACCGATCCGGACGCGTAGGCGTCGGCGAGGGTCGGGGCCTCCGGGCCGCCGATCTCCTCGAAGGCGACCGGGTTGTCGCCGACGGCGTGCACCCCTTCGGCCTCGTCCGGGAAGAGCTGGGCGGCGAGCGCCTTGCAGTGGCCCAGATAGGCCCGGCCCTCCGGTCCCGTCGGGGCGCCCACGACCCGCAGCCGCGCCTTGGGCTCCTCCTTGCGGACCTCCGCGAAGGCGTGCAGCAGCGACACCAGGTCCTTGGACGGCTCTGTCCGGCCGACCCACACCAGCGTGTCCGGGTCGGCCCGGTCCGGTGCCTCGCCGACCTCGGCGAAGCGGGTGGCCTCCATGCCCGGGTGGACGGTGCGGATGCGGGAGCGGTCGGCGCCGCAGCGCTCCTGCCAGCGGCGGGCGTGCGCGTTGCCGGGGGTGATGATCGCGGCGCGGCCGTAGACCTCGGCGGCGAGCCGGCCGTGGAAGGCGGCGAGCAGTGCGCGCACGGCCGGGGTGGCCGCGTCGGGGCCGGAGGCGAGGTAGTGCGAACGCAGGTGCACGCCGTACTCGGTGACCAGCAGCGGCACGTCGGAGAAGTGGCGGGCGAGCAGGCCCGGCAGGGCGGCCGGGCCGCCGCCGGTGGCGTGGCAGAGGTCGGCGGCGCCGAGGCCGTCGTCGCCGTACCAGTCGAGCGAGAGGGGGCGCAGGGCGCGTTCGAGGTGCGCGGCGACGGCGAGCAGATCCGGCACGCGCGCCTCGCGCGCCGTACCGAGTGCGCCGGGTGCGCGGCAGGCACGCTCCAGCGTGCGCACGGCGCTGTCGGAGCGCAGTGCGCCGACCAGTCCGCCCTCGTCACGGGCGAGTTCGGCGAGTCCGTAGAGCGCGCTGCCGAAACGGTCCGCCAGGTGACCGGGTCCTGCGCCGGAGCCGTCCGCACCGTTTGCGCCGTCCCCACCGTTTGCGCCGTCCGGGCCCGGACCGGCCGGGCCACCGATGCCCGGACCGGCGCACAGCACCCCCGCCAGTTCCCCGTAGCTCTCGACGAAGCGCCGGCGGGCGCGCCGGCCGTACCCGACCCCGTCCTCATCGGCGGTCCACAAGGGCGCCGTCCGCACCCGGCTGACGTGCGGCGGCAGCGGCAGCCAGCCCTCGTCCTCCTGGCGCCTGCTGCGGCTGAGCGCGTAGAGGTCGAACTCGTGCTGCCCGAGCCCGCGCACGAGCCGGTCGCACCAGAGTCCGGCGTCACCGCTCACATACGGATAGCCACCCTCCGTAAGCAGTCCGATGCGCACGTGTGCACCCCCGATCGATCTCCCGTATGGGGAGCCACCGTTGCCTCGGTGGCTCGCAGCGGGACGAACGTATGCGGACAAGGCGGTGGCGCGACGGACGGTTGTCCATCACGCCACCAAAAGGGGTGAACGGTCGTAACTTTCCCGTGCGGGTAGCGTTCGGTCTCGCTAAGAGATCGATCGACAGCGAAACGTCACCTCAGGAGGCGCCCAGGAGCTGCTGAAACGTCACGCCGACGCCAGTTCCCGCCGCACCGCCCGTCGCCGGGCCGCGGCCTCGGGGTCGAGGGCGGGTACGGCGGCCAGCAGTTGCCGGGTGTACGGGTCCTGGGGGTTGTCGTAGACCTCGTCGGCGGGTCCGGTCTCGACGATCCGGCCGCGGCGCATCACCGCGACCCGGTCGCTGACCTGGCGGACGACGGCGAGGTCATGGGCGACGAAGACGAGCGCCAGGCCGAGTTCGCGCTGGAGCTCCCCGAGCAGGGCGACGACCTGGGCCTGGGTGGTGACGTCCAGCGCGGAGACCGGCTCGTCGCAGACGATGACGCGCGGGTCGGCCGCGAGCGCCCGCGCGATGCCCACGCGCTGGCGCTGACCACCGCTGAACTCGTGCGGATAGCGCTCGTAGTGCGCCCCTTGGAGCCCCACGCGCTCCAGCAGTTCGATCACACGCCCCCGGATGCGCCCCTCGTCGTGTTCGCCACGCGCGCGGAGCGGATCGGCTATCGACTCACCCACGCTGCGCCGGGGGTTGAGGGACGACACCGGGTCCTGGAACACCATCTGGACGGCCGGCCGCACGCCCACGCGCGCGTGCCCCTCGTAACGGACCTCCCCCGCCGTCGGCTCCAGCAGCCCGACCAGCATCCGGCCGAGCGTCGTCTTGCCGCTGCCGCTCTCACCGACGATGCCGAGGGTCTCGCCCCGGTGGACGGTCAGCGACACATCGTCCACCGCCGCGAACGCCCCCTTGCCGCGCCCGAATTCGCGCCGCAGGCCGGACGCCTCCAGCACGGCCTCCTCGGTCGCCTGTGAGGGCGCGCGCACCGCGTCCACGCGCGGGACGGCGGAGAGCAGTTCGCGCGTGTACGGCTGCGCGGGCGCCCCGAGCACGGCGGCGACCGGGCCCTGCTCGACCACGCGCCCGTGCCGCATGACGAGCACCCGGTCGACGCTCTCCGCGGCCACGCCCACGTCGTGCGTGACGAGCAGCAGGCCCATGCCGGTCTCCTCGCGCAGGGTGTGCAGGAGGTCCAGGATCTGGGCCTGGACGGTCACGTCGAGGGCGGTGGTGGGCTCGTCGGCGATCAGCAGGTCGGGCTCGCAGGCGAGCGCCATGGCGATCAGCGCACGCTGGCGCATGCCGCCGCTGAACTCGTGCGGGCGCGACCGGGACCGGCGGGCCGCGTCCGGGATGCCCACCCGGTCCAGCACCTCCACGGCACGCGCGCGTGCGGCCCGTCGCGACACGCGCGTGTGCACGCGGTACACCTCGGCGATCTGGTCGCCGATCGCGTAGTACGGGTCGAGGGAGGACAGCGGGTCCTGGAAGACCATCGCCGCCTTCGCGCCGCGCAGCCGCCGCAGTTCCTCGTCGGAAGCCGCCTGTACGTCGGTGCCGGCGACCTCGATCGTGCCGCCGACCCGCGCGCCCGTGCCGCGATGCAGCCCGAGCAGGGCCGAGGCGACGGTGGACTTGCCGGAGCCGGACTCGCCGACCAGTGCCAGGGCGGCGCCCGCGTCCAGGCTGAAGGAGAGTCCGTCCACGGCCCGCAGGTCGCCGAACTCGACGGTCAGATCAGTGACTCGGACGAGACTCACGTCAGTACCACCCGTCGGTCGGCCACCGCGTAGAGCACGTCCGCGACGGCGTTGGCGATGACCACGAAGAAGCCGATGACCAGGACCATTCCGACGACGACGGGCAGGTCGACCACGTTGACGGCGTGGACGAGCTCCTGGCCGATGCCGGGCAGTCCGAACAGCGTCTCGGTGAGCACCGCGCCGCCCACGGCCGAGCCGACGTTGTTGGCGTTCAGCGCGATGACCGGCGCGAGCGCCCCGCGCAGGGCGTGCCGTCCGACGATCGCCCGCTCCCCGACGCCGTACGCGCGGAAGGTGCGGATGTGGTCCTCGGCCAGCGTCTCCAGCATCGACGACCGGGTCAGCCGGGCGAATGCGGCGGCCTCGATGAGGGCCAGGGACAGCCACGGCAGCAGCAGGTTCCACGCCCATTGTTCGGGGTCGTCGGTGAAGTTGACGTACTGCGGGAAGGGCAGCAGCTGCAGTTCGCCGCAGACGACGATCATCAGCACGAGGCCGATGACGAAGACCGGGGTGGCCCAGCCCGCCAGCGTGAAGGCGGTCAGAACGCGTTCGGTGAACCTGCCGCGCCGCCAGGCGGAGAGCACGCCGGTGCCGACGCCCAGGACGAGCCAGAGCACCATCGCGCCGAGGACGAGCGAGAGGCTGACCGGGAGCTTGGTGAGGATGATGCTCAGCACCTGCTGGTCGGTCTGGTAGGAGAGCCCGAGGCAGGGCGCCGAGCAGTGCTCCACGGAGGTGCCGGTCGAGTAGTCCTGGCCGACGAGCAGGCCCTCCAGGAAGTGCCAGTAGCGCACGTACAGGGGGTCGTCGAGGCGCAGTTGCTGGGCGACCTGGTGCACCTGCTCCGGGGAGCAGCGCGGGCCGCAGGTGATCTGGGCGACGTTGCCGGGGGTGGCGTAGAAGACGACGTAGACGATCACCGAGATGGCCAGCAGGGTCACGACGATGCCGATGGCGCGGCGGACCAGGAACCCACCGAAGCCGCTCATGCGGACCCCTCCTCGGCGGACGCGGCAGACGCGGTGGACGTGACGGATCCGGCGGACGTGACGGATCCGGTGGACCCGGCGGACGTGTCGGAGCCGGCGGCCCCGCCGGACCTCGTGGACCCGGTGGCCCTGGCCTCCCGCTTGCGCCCCGTGCCGACGCTCAGCCGGGACGCGGCGCGCGGGTCGAGGGCGATGCGGACGCCGTCGCCGAGGACGGTCAGCGCGAGGACGGTCACGAAGAGCGCGCCAGCCGGGAGCAGCAGGTACTGCGGAGCCGCCTGGTACCAGACGTCGGCGGCGGTGAGCATCTGCCCCCAGGACGGCGTCGGCGGCTTCACGCCGACACCGAGGAAGGACAGGGCCGCCTCGGTGCTGATGTTGACCGGGATCAGGATGGACGCGTACGTGATGACCGGCGCGGCCAGCCCGGGCAGCAGCTCGCGGCGGGCGATGCGCCAGGTGCCCCAGCCGCTGAGCCGCGCGGCGGCGACGTAGTCGAGCCCCTTCAGGGTGAGCGTCTGGGCGCGCACGATCTTCGCGATGTTGCCCCAGGCGATGAACCCGATGACAAGGGTGACCAGGACGGGCCGCGGGAAGCTCTGCGGGACGATCGCGAGCAGCGCCAGCGACATGACCATCAAGGGCATCGCGACGAAGATGTCCGTGAACCGGCTCAACAGTTGATCAACCCATCCACTGCCGAGCGCGGCCGCCACCCCGATGACGAGCCCCAGGAGGACCTGGATCACGGTCGCCGCCAGCGCCACCCCCAGGGAGACCCGGGCGCCGTACACCAGGCGGGCGAAGAGGTCCCGCCCGGTCTGCGGCTCCACGCCCAGCCAGTGGTCGGCGCCGATGCCCCCGAAGGAACCGATCGGCACACCGCCGCGCGCGGAGTCGATGAGGGACGGATGGTAGGTCGTCGGGTCCTGGCCCTCGATCGCGGTGAGCAGGGGCGCGGCGAGCGCGACCAGGACGAGCAGCGCGACGACGGCCGCCGCGACGAGGGCGGCACGCCGGGTGCGCAGCCGCCGCCAGAACTGACGGGCCCCCGAGGCCCCCGAGGCGATCGCCTCGGGGGCCTGGGTGGCGACAAGTGCCTCGCTCACGGCGCTACTTCACCGCGACCTGGGAGATGTCCAGGACGCCGGTCCAGTCGCTGATCACGACGTTCTTGATGTCCTTGCCGACCAGTCGCTTGTAGACGGGGTGGAACAGCGGCACGGTCAGCGCCTGCCCGGCGATCTTCTTGTCCAGTGCACCCCACCGCTTGGCGGCCGCGTCGAGGTCGGTCAACTTGTTGATCGCGTCAATCTCGGCATTGACCGAAGCATCGTTGAGCAGACCGGTGTTGAAGTTCGCTCCATCCTTGACGATCTGCCGGCCGTCGAAGATCGGGGCCAGGAAGGGACCGCCGGACGGCCAGTCGGCACCCCAGTGGGCGAGGAAGAAGCCCGGCTCCGTCTTGACGCTGTGGATCTTGTCCTTGTAGTCGTTCTCCTCCAGGCCCTCCAGCTTGACCGTGATGCCGGCCTTCTTGAGCGCGTCCTGGACGGCGGTCGCGATCTCCGGGCTGGTCTCGAAGTCCTTGCTGTTGGAGTGGGTCAGCGTCACGGTGAGCCCGTTCGGGTAACCGGCTGCCTTCAGCAGTTCCTTGGCCTTGGCCGCGTTGCCGGTCTCGCCCGCCGGGAACAGGTCGTACGGCGTGTAGCCGAAGGACTTCTGGTTCGGCAGGAAGGTGGTCGCGGCCTCGGCGAGCGCGCTGCCGCCGGCCGCGTTGATCACGGACGACCGGTCGATGGCGTACGAGATCGCCTGCCGCACCTTGGCGTTGTCGAACGGCTTGACCGTCGGGTTGAACGCGATGTAGTTCGTGTAGCCGAAGTGGCCGGTGCCGACCCGCGCGGCCAGCTCCTTGTCGCCCGTCACCTTGGCGAGCTCGGCCGGGCCGAGGTTGGTGTCCGTGGTCACGGCGGTCGCGTCCGCGCCCTGGGACGACGACAGCCGCTGGTTGATCACGGAGGAGTCGAGCCCGGAGCGCACGTCGACGGTGTCCGGGTAGGCCTTGCGCTGGTCGTCGACGGCCGACGACCAGTACGTGTTGCGCTCCAGCACCACGTGCTCACCGTCGTTCTCGTTCTTCACGACCTTGTAGGGGCCGGACGAGATCGGGTGCTCCTCGTACTTCGTGCCCGTGTCCTTGGCCTTCGGGACGGGCGTGAACTGCGTCTGCGTGGCCAGGTACGGGAACTCGCCCTCGGGCTTGTTCAGGTGGAAGACGATCGTGCGGCTGTCCGGCGTCTCGATCGCCGAGAGCCCCTTCTTGTCCTTGTACGGCCCCTGGTAGTCGGCCGCGCCCACCAGCCAGTCCCGCAGGTAGGGCGCGCCGCCGGAGAGTTCGGGGGCGAAGGAGCGCTCGATGCCGTACTTGATGTCGGCGGACGTGATCGCGGTCCCGTCCTCGTACTTGAGGCCCTTCTTCAGGGTGTACGTCCACACGGTCGCGTTCTCGCTGGGCCGCCCGGTGTCGGTGGCCAGGTCGGGGACGACCTTGGCGCCGGCGGCGCCGTTCGCGCGGTTGCGGGTGGTGAGCGTACGGAAGACCAGGGAGGGCACGTTTCCGCCGCCGGAGGTGTACAGGCGGGCGGGGTCGAAGTCCGACTGGGGGTCGGAGTTCAGGACCGTGAGCGTGCCGCCCTTGTGCGGCGTGGAGTCGCCACTGGAGCCCTTGGCATCGTTGTCCTTCGGCCCGCAGGCGACGGCCCCCGCTGCCACGACCAGGCTGACGGATGCCACGGCCATGCGGCGCGCTATGGCGGACGGTTGACGCATCGGAATGACGACCTCTCGGAAGGCGGGTCTCGATCGGCGAGACAGATTGACGAGGAGTGAGACGGAAGTGAACAGACGTCTGCCCGGGCGTCAGGTCGTCGAAAAGGCCGTGACCGAGTCACGGCGACGGAGAGGGATCGCGACGCGAACGCCCAGGGGCGAGGGTCAGCGACAGTGAATGTCGGCCACGCAGAGCGCGGTCACGCCGATGAGCGCCAGCTCGATGGCAGCGCGCGGGGAGGCGTGGAGGGACGACATGCCCAGAAATATGTATGAACTTTTTGCCCATGTCAATGTGGCCTGTGCGCCACCTGTCAACTCTTCGGGAACGGCCAGGGGTTGGGCAGACAGTGGATGCCGTCGTGGTCGAGGAACTTGGTCTGCTGCTGCATGACCGGCGCCAGCTCGCCGTCCTTGTCGCAGGTCACATGGCCGTAGCCGAGCCGATGGCCGACCTCGTGGTTGATCAGCATCTGCCGGTATGCATGGATCTTGTCGCCGTAGGTCTTGCTGCCCTGCGCCCACCGGTACGCGTTGATCATGACGCGTTCGGTGGCGGCCGAGTCGCACGACACGTTGTCCTCGGTCGTGTCGAGGCCGGACTTGGCGCACCACTCGGCGGTGGTTCCCGGGCTGGCGAGAGTGATCACGAAGTCGGGTTTGCCGGAGTAGATGCGCTCGAAGGTACGGGCGCCGTTGTGGGCCCAGCTGCGGTCGTCGTTGAGCGTCTTCTGCACGGCCGCGGCGAACAGCTCGCCGTCCAGCCCGAGCCCCTGCTCCACGTCGACGCGGTAGGTGTACTTCTGCCCCTTGCCGGGCGCCTTGGCGATCCCGGGCACCGCGTCGAACTTCCCGGACCCGGCCAGCTTGGCGCCGAGCGGGTACTTCTTGCCCATCGCCTGCTCGTACGAGAGCGTCGCCACGCTCGGCGAGGCGGAGACGGAGGCGGACGGGGTCGTACGGCCGTTGCCGCGCGAGGCGGAACCGTCGGTGGCCCGTGCGTCGCCGGCCGCCGACTGGGACCGTACGCCGCTGTCGCCGCCGTCGGTGACCTGCCCGGCGACGATCACCGCGAGCACGGTGGTGACGGCGGCGGCCGCGACACCGGCGAAGGCCCGCCCCTTGCCGCCCTTGGGCTGCGCGGGTTCACCGGTGGGCGGCGCGTCGTCATCGCCGCCACCGTCGCCGCTGTACGCCTCGGAGGCGAGCGGGGAGGTACGCGGGCCGGGGTCGAACAGGGATGCACTCGCACCGGAGGAGGGCGGATACGTTTCCGCACGCTGGGCGCCGATGCCCGGGCGGGGCGTGAAGACGTCGACGTCCTCGCCGAAGGCGTCGACGTAGTCCTGCCGGGGCCCACCGGGCCCGCCGCGCCGCTGCCGGGGTATCGACGGCCCGGCCGCCCCCGAGGCGGCGGCACCGGCCTGGCCGCCCACCTCGCCCCAGCCACCGCCCGCCTCCCGCTGCTGGGGGTGACCGCCACGGGCCCGGGGGACACCGTGGGCGGGCGTCCCGTCCGGGAAGCGGGGAACACCGTGGGCCGGGGTGCCGTCGGGGTACCGGCGCACACCGTGGGCAGGCGTGCCGTCCGGGAACCGAGGCGCCCCCTGCGCGGGCGCACCGCCGGGAAGGCGGGGCATCCCACGCACGGGCGTGCCGTCCTGAAGGCGCGGGGCCCCTTCGGCAGGGGTGCCGCGGGCCGGGCGCGGCACGGCCGGCCCGGTGCCCCCGCGGTCGCCCTCTCCTGAGTCGCCGTTCCGGTTCGGACCTATGCCGGTTATGTCCCCGGCGTCGCCTTTGGGCGCCGGGCCGCGGCGGCTGTGGCGTCCCACCCGCCCCTCAGCTCCCCGCGCCGGGCGCGACCGTACCGGCACTCAACTCGTCGGCGTCCGCGAGGAGTTCACGGAACGCTCCGGCCACCGCCGCCGGGTACTCCATCATCGCCACATGCCCGGCGTCCGGCATGGACAGCAGCCGGGAGTGCCGGAAGGTGCGCGCGGCCCTCTGTGCCATGCGGTAGCCGACGAGCTGGTCGCGGCCGCCGTAGATCAGCAGGGTCGGGGCGAGGACCCGCTCGGCCTGGCGCCAGAGTCCGTGCTGCCCGCCCAGGGTGTACGCGTTGACGATCCCGCGGGCGGAGCGCGCCATCGCGTCCCAGAAGTACGGCAGCCGCAGCCGCCGTTCCAGCTCCTCCACCGCGTACTCGAACGCCTCGGGCGTGACCCGGCCCGGATCGCCGTAGCAGAGGGCCAGCACGCCCCGTACCCGCTGTTCGGCGGTCCACTTGCCGGTCGCGCGGGTGAGCAGTCCGGCGACGCCGGGCAGGCCGAGCAGCACCGTCGGCATGGCCGTGCGCTGCACGCGCAGTTCGGGCAGGGCCGGCGAGATGAGTGTGAGCGTGCGGACGAGGTCGGGGCGGACGGCGGCGACCCGGGTGCTGACCGCACCGCCGAGCGAGTTGCCGAAGAGATGGACCGGACCGCGGCCGACCGCGTCGAGGTAGCGGATGATCGCGCGCGCGTGCCCGGTGACCGAGTAGTCGCCGTCGTCCGGCGGCGGGGAGTCGCCGAAGCCCGGCAGATCGACCGCCTCGCCGTCCACGACGCCTTCGAGCCGCTGCATCAGGTCCGACCAGTTCTGCGAGGAGCCGCCGAGCCCGTGGACGTACAGCGCGGGCGGCAGGCCCGTGCGCGTGGGCGGCCTGGACCGGACCGTGAGGGTGACGCCGGGCAGCCCGACCGACCGCAGCCGCTCGCCCTCCGCGACTCGGACGGCCACCACCTTCGGGAGCACGCTGGTGGGCGGCACTGACGGCAGCTCGGTCGAAGACATGGGCCAATGTTACGAGACGATCACACAGTGATTCGTGTGTTCGCCATCACAGATGGCCACCCGGGCGAGCCGCCGCGCCGCACCACGGAAGACGCGCCGACGGCCCATGGCCGAGCCGACGCCCGACCACCGACGGGCCACCGAACAGCCCGTGCCCGACCGCCGACGAGCCGTCGGCGAGGCCGAGGGGGGCGGCCGTCGGCGACATCCGGGGCGAACGGCCGTCGATGGCATAGCGTCCGCATCCGCTGTCTCCTAGGCTCATAAAGAGGGCACCCGTTTATGGCCCCCTGCTTCTGCCAGGGACATTCGATGGAAGGGAGCCCACCATGGCCTATGACCCCACCGACCCCGACGTGCTCGACGATCTGGAGCCGGAGGCGCAGGACGCCCCGGAGATCGACGTCGAGGCCCCGGAGGGCGACGCAGCCGAGCAGCACACGGACATCGCACCGTCCCATGACGACCCGCTCACCGGCGTGAACCAGGACCGCGCGAACGAGGCCGATCTCATCGAACAGGCACGCGTGGTCTCCCTCGACGAGGACGACTACCGCTGACCGCGCGGGCTCCGACGGGTCCACCTGGCCTGTCCGCATTTCCCGGTGCGGCTTTCGCCGCCGTCCGGTACGTGAAATTCTGCGCTCGCACCACGCACAGCACGGTTACCGAAAAGTACGATGGCCGGGCGGCGTAATCCGCATGTGGACGATTTTGGGAGGCGGCGTGACAGCCATCGAGCAGACAGAGGCGGCGCGCCCGCGGGGCACGCGCCTGCCGCGCCGTGCCCGTCGGAACCAGTTGCTGGGCGCCGCCCAGGAAGTTTTCGTCGCGCAGGGGTATCACGCGGCCGCGATGGACGACATCGCCGAACGCGCCGGCGTCAGCAAGCCGGTGCTCTACCAGCACTTCCCGGGCAAGCTCGACCTCTACCTGGCCCTGCTGGACCAGCACTGCGACGCGCTGATCCAGGCGGTACGCGGGGCGCTCGCCTCGACGACCGACAACAAGCAGCGGGTCCGGGCGACCATGGACGCGTACTTCGCGTACGTCGAGGACGACGGCGGCGCCTTCCGCCTGGTCTTCGAGTCCGACCTGACGAACGAGCCCGCGGTGCGCGAGCGCGTCGACAAGGTCACCAACGAGTGCGCCGAGGCGATCTGTGACGTGATCGCCGAGGACACCGGCCTCTCGCGCGCCGAGTCGACGCTGCTGGCCTCCGGCCTCGGCGGCCTCGCCCAGGTGGTGGCGCGCTCCTGGCTGCACAGCGACCGCAGCGTCCCGCGCGACCAGGCGGTGCAGTTGCTGGCCTCGCTGGCCTGGCGGGGCATCGCCGGCTTCCCGCTGCACGGCACCGACCACCACTGAGGCGTCACGGGCCTGTCGTCCCGGCATTCCCGTTCGCTGTTCGCTCCTGGCGTGCCCGCCCACAGCGTGTACGTCCCCTCACCGGGCTAATGTGTGCTGCGTACGGCGCGGAAGGCCGCGCACTTCACTGACCGTCGGAGGGACATAGCCGTGGAGGTCAAGATCGGCGTGCAGCACGCGCCCCGCGAGATCGTGCTGGAGAGCGGTCTGAACGCCGAGGAGGTCGAGCGCCTCGTCGCCGACGCGCTCGCCGGTAAGTCGCAGGTGCTGTCCCTGGAGGACGAGCGCGGCCGCAAGGTACTGGTCCCGACGGACCGCCTGGCGTACATCGAACTCGGCGAGCCGACGGTGCGCAAGGTGGGCTTCAGCGCGGTCTAGCCACAGCAGCACGGAGGGGCCCGGCGGACGTCTGTCCGCCGGGGGCCACCGTCGTTTGCGCGTTCCAGATACGGTGCACAAGAGACCCACAGAGGTGGATTTACGTAAGCAGGTCACGGGTATGACGGCCTACGACCGTGAAGCACCGGCCGGCCGTGGGAGGGACCCCTCGTGATGCTGCTGGAAGTCATTGGATCCGCACTGCTCGGCCTGGCCCTGTCGTGGGCCGCGGCCAGCCGCCTTTCCCACCGTCTTCCGGCCCGCCCCCTGGTGTTCTCCACAGGTGTCGCAGGAGCCCTCTTCGGCGACTTCGTCACCCACAGCGCGCTCGGCCCCGGCACGGTCCTCGTAAGCCTTCTGGGTGCCGCGATCGTCTCGGCGGCGTCCCTCTCACTGCTGCTCCGCCCGGCGGGCCGCCACGTGCGCCGACGATCAATTCCGGCGTAGCGTCAAACGCCGCAGACCTTCAAACGCCCCGAGCCGAGGCGCCCCCGAAGGGGCGCGGGGAACTGCGCGACCAGCCACCACGCAGCCGCAGCCGCGCAACTCCCCCTGATCCCCCCGCGGAGCGCACTGAGCGCTAGGCGGCCAGGCCCAGCGCAGCCATCCGCTTCGTGTGCGCCTCGGTGATCCGCGAGAACATCCGCCCCACCTCGGCGAGATCGAACCCGTCGGCCACCCCGCCCACCAGCATGGTCGACAGCGCGTCCCGGTCGGCCACGACCCGCTGGGACTGCGACAGCGCCTCTCCCATCAGCCGCCGCGCCCACAGCGCCAGCCGGCCCCCCACGCGCGGGTCGGCGTCGATGGCCGCCCGCACCCGCTCCACGGCGAACCCGGCGTGCCCCGTGTCGTCGAGCACGGCCAGCACCAGCTCACGCGTGTCCGAGTCCAGCCGGGCCGCGACCTCCCGGTAGAAGTCACTGGCGATCGAGTCGCCGACGTACGCCTTGACCAGGCCTTCCAGCCAGTCCGACGGCGCCGTCTGCCGGTGGAAGCCGTCGAGGGCCGCGACGAACGGCTCCATCGCCTGCGTCGCGTCCTCACCGATCTCCGTCAGCCGGTTCCGCAGCCGCTCGAAGTGCTGGAACTCGGCCGACGCCATCTTCGCCAGCTCGGCCTTGTCCACCAGGGAGGGCGCCAGCTTGGCATCCTCCGCGAGGCGCTCGAACGCCGCGAGCTCGCCGTACGCGAGCGCGCCGAGCAGGTCCACGACCGCGGCACGGTACTGCGGGTCGGCGGCCGCCCGCGCCCAGTCCTGGGCGGCGACACCGGTCGGTTCGGCGGAGGCGGTCTCAGGCTTGTCAGAGCTCGTCATGAAGCGCACAATAGCCCGCCCGCCGCCTCCGGGAAGCCCCGGGGAAGACCCTCGGAAGACCCGGGGAACCCTCGGGGAAGACCCGGGAATGCCCGCAGAACTCTCCGGGAAGCCCCAGGTCAGCCACTGTGACTACCACGACGTGACCGAATCGGCCATCGCATGTGCACGATTCCGGGGTATGGTGGTAATGCGCCTGCTGGTACGCCGTCGTATTCGGACGTACCTCGACAGGCCGCACGTATGAGGATGCCCGGTCGGTGGCCCGATCGGCTCCGACCCGACAGCCCTCCCGGCGCGTACGGCACATCGCGTACGACGACCGGAGGGACACCTCAGCGGTACGAGCGCTAGAGCGTTGGTAGAGGTCCCGTGTCATACGGCGTGCCCCACACGGCCCGACCGTAAGGCAGCCGACGTCCCCCGGCACGGTCCGTCAAAGACCCCCGCGCTCGCCTCGGACCGCGACACACAGAAGAGGCAGCACCCTGACTACGACGTTTCGAGAACTCGGAATCCTCCCCGAGACCGCCGAGGCCCTGGAGGCCGTCGGCATCATCTCTCCCTTCCCCATCCAGGAGATGACCCTCCCGGTCGCCCTCTCCGGCACCGATGTCATCGGCCAGGCCAAGACCGGCACCGGCAAGACCCTCGGCTTCGGTCTGCCGCTCCTGGAGCGCGTGACCGTCCCCGCCGACGTGGAGGCCGGCCGCGCCGCCCCCGAGGCCCTCACCGACGCCCCGCAGGCGCTCGTCGTCGTCCCCACGCGCGAGCTCTGCACCCAGGTCACCAACGACCTGCTGACGGCCGGCAAGGTCCGTAACGTGCGCGTGGTGGCCATCTACGGCGGCCGCGCCTACGAGCCGCAGGTCGAGGCCCTGAAGAAGGGCGTCGACGTGGTCGTCGGCACCCCGGGCCGCCTGCTCGACCTCGCGGGCCAGAAGAAGCTCGACCTCAAGCACATCAAGTCGCTCGTCCTCGACGAGGCCGACGAGATGCTCGACCTGGGCTTCCTGCCCGACGTCGAGAAGATCATCAACATGCTTCCGGCCAAGCGCCAGACCATGCTGTTCTCGGCGACCATGCCGGGCGCGGTCATCGGTCTCGCCCGCCGCTACATGTCGCAGCCCACGCACATCCGCGCCACCGCGCCGGACGACACGGGCGCGACCGTCGCGAACACCAAGCAGTTCGTCTACCGCGCGCACTCCATGGACAAGCCGGAGATGATCGCCCGCATACTGCAGGCCGACGGCCGCGGACTGGCGATGATCTTCTGCCGGACCAAGCGCACGGCCGCCGACATCGCCGAGCAGCTCCAGCAGCGCGGGTTCGCCTCCGGCGCGGTCCACGGCGACCTCGGCCAGGGCGCCCGCGAGCAGGCGCTGCGCGCCTTCCGCAACGGCAAGGTGGACGTCCTGGTCTGCACCGACGTGGCCGCGCGCGGCATCGACGTCGAGGGCGTCACCCACGTCATCAACTACCAGTCCCCCGAGGACGAGAAGACGTATCTGCACCGCATCGGCCGCACGGGCCGCGCGGGCGCGAAGGGTACGGCGATCACCTTCGTCGACTGGGACGACATCCCGCGCTGGCAGCTCATCAACAAGGCGCTGGAGCTGGGCTTCCCCGAGCCGGTGGAGACCTACTCGACCTCTCCGCACTTCTTCGAGGAGCTCAAGATCCCGGCCGGCACCAAGGGTGTCCTGCCGCGTTCCGAGCGCACCCGGGCCGGGCTCGAGGCGGAGGAGCTGGAGGACCTGGGCGAGACCGGCGGCCGTGGTGGCCGCGGTCGCGGTGCCCGGGACGACCGTCGCGACCGGGGCGCGGCCCGCTCCGAGGAGCGCGAGCGTTCGCGCACCCCGCGCCGCCGCCGTCGCACCCGCGCCGGTTCGGCGCTGGATCCGGCATCCGGTACGACGTCCTCGGCGCCGGTCGCCGAGTCCGCGTCCCCCGCCGCCGAGTCCGTCACGGCGTCGGAGCCCGCGGGCTCCCGCACCACGCGCCGCCGGCGCCGGACGCGCGGCGGAGCGTCGCCGGAGCCGGTGGCGGCCGCCGTCACGGAGACCGTGACACCGCAGGCCGTGACGCCGGAGGCGGTCGTCGAGACCGTCGAGGCCGTGGCGGAGCCGGTCGCTCCGGAGAAGCCGCGCCGCCGTCGGACCCGCAAGGCCGCGGAGGCCGCGGTGACGCCGGCCGAGGTCACGGAGACTCCGCAGGAGACCGCCGAGACCGTCGAGGTCCCGGTGACGCCGGTCCGCCGTCGGACCCGCAAGGCCGCCGAGCCGGCCGAGGCGGTCGTGACGACGCCGGAGCCCGAGGTCGCCGAGGAGCCCAAGCCGCGTCGCACCCGCAAGACCGCGGCCGCCGCGGAGACTGCCGTGGACACGGCCGAGTCCGTCGAGGCGGAGGCCAAGCCGCGCCGCCGGACCCGCAAGGCCGCCGAGGCCGCCGAATCCGCGGTGGACACGGCCGAGGCCACCGAGGCCAAGCCCCGCCGCACCCGCAAGACCGCGGCCGCCGCTCCGGCGACGGCCGAGGCCGAGGCGGAGACGGAGGCCGCCAAGCCGCGTCGTACCCGCAAGACGGCAGCCGCCGCCGAATCCGCGGTGGACACGGCCGAGGCCACCGAGGCCAAGCCGCGCCGCACCCGGAAGACGGCCGCCGCCACCGAGGTGGCCGCCGCCCCGGAGACCGCCGAGGTCGCGGAGACCAAGCCGCGTCGTACCCGCAAGACCGCGGCCGCCGCCGAAGCAGCGGTGGACACGGCCGAGGCCACCGAGGCCAAGCCGCGCCGCACCCGGAAGACGGCTGCCGCCGCACCGGAGACCGCCGAGGTCGCGGAGGCCAAGCCGCGCCGGACGCGGAAGGCCGCCGAGGCCGCCGTCGACACCGCCGAAGGTGCCGAGGCCAAGCCCCGCCGGACTCGCAAGGCGGCTGCTGTCGCCGGCGCGGAGATTCCGGCGCAGGCCAGCGACGAGCCGGAGGTCAAGCCGAGGCGTGGTACGACCCGGAAGGCGGTCGAGGCCGCCGAGACGGTCGAGACGGTCGACGCCACTGACGCGGAGGCGAAGCCGAAGGTCCGCCGGACCCGGAAGGCCGCTGCCGCGGCTCCCGAGGCCTGAGCGCGTCGCACGTAACCGAACGGCCCGGCCCACCCAGTGTGGGCCGGGCCGTCGGCATTCCCGGCCGCCCCGCCAGCCCGCCAGCCCTCCTGCCCGCCTGCCCGCCTGCCCTCCTGCCCGCCGGCCCGCCGGCCCGCCGGCCCGCCGGCCCGCCGGCCCGCCAGCTGGATTGTCCACCGGCTTACGGCCCGTCGCCGTCCGCCGGATAGCCTCTCCCCATGAGCAGGCCTCGTACCTTTGTCCCGCCCGTCGGTGCCCGCGCGTACGCGCTCGCCACCGCTCGTGGTGAGTTCGCCGTCATCGACGCGCCCGCGGCCACCGGGGTCGAGCCAAAAGGGATCGCGCTGCTGCTGCCCGGGTTCACCGGCAGCAAGGAGGACTTCAACCCGCTGCACGAGGCGCTCGGCGCGCGCGGGTACCGGACCGTCGCCGTGGACGGGCGCGGGCAGTTCGAGTCGGACGGCCCGGAGGACGACGAATCGGCGTATGCCCAGGAGGAGTTGGCGCGGGACGTGCTCGCGCAGGCGGCGGCGGTCGGCGACGGCCGGCCCGTGCATCTGCTGGGGCACTCCCTCGGCGGTCAGATCGCGCGCGCGGCCGTGCTCCTCGACCACACGCCGTTCCGCTCGCTGACGCTGATGTCCTCGGGCCCGGCGCAGATCTCCGTCCCCCAGCAGCAGCGGGTGAAGCTGCTGCGGGACGCCCTCGCGGTGCTGCCGATGGCCGGGGTGTGGGAGGCCATGCAGGCCATGGATGCGCCGGAGGAGCTGGACGAGGGCGGCCCGCAGGGCCAGGCGGACCAGGAGGACCAGGAGGATCTGCGGCGCCGCTGGCTGGGCAACAAGCCGGCCCAACTCCTCGCTGGCGGACGCCAGTTGTGCACCGAACCGGACCGCGTCGACGAACTCGCCGCCGTACCGCTGCCGTTCCACGTGCTGTCGGGTGCGCGGGACGACACCTGGCCGCTGCCGCTGCTGGACGACATGGCGCTCCGGCTGCGGGCCCACCGCACGGTCGTCGAAGGTGCGGAGCACTCCCCCAACACCGACCGACCGGCCCCCACCGCCGAGGCGATCGCCGCCTTCTGGGACAGCGCGAACAGTTAGGCGGGAACGGCTAGTACTGCGTCTGGAGGTGTTCCCAGAAGCCGTCCCGGAGGGCTCGGCGCAGGTCGGCCTGGCCGCGCAGGGAGTACTGGAGCAGGCCCTCGGCCTCGACGAGGAGGTCCTGGTCGACCGGGCCGGGCAGGTAGGGATGGCCGGGCAGCAGCTCGACGAGCGACTCGCTGCCCCGCGAGGACAGCCACTTCGCGGCGATCTGCGCACCGACGAAACGGACGTCCTCGCGGGTGGGTCTGGTGGCGCCGGCCTCGTAGGCGTGGGCGGTGCGCCGGGCGACGTACGGCTTGAAGAACTCGAGGTCGAGGGTGCGCTGGCTGTCGACCTCCCAGAGCAGCGGCTCGGCCTGGTTGCGGCCTTCGGGCGCCTCGATGCCCCAGAGGTGGACCCGGGCGCCGTAGCCCTGGGCGGCCTCGACCGCGGAGACCAGGTCCTCGTCGCCGCCGAGCAGGGCCGCGTCGCTGATGGCGCGGTGCCGGGCGAGTGACTCCAGGTCCGTGCGGATCAGGGAGTCGACGCCCTTCTGCTGGTTGTTGGCGTTGAGGTTGCCGAGCCGGACCTTGACGTCGGGCAGTTCGGCGATGGTCTGCTGCTCGGCGGTGTGGATGCGGCGACGCGCGCCGTCGTACCAGTAGACGCGCAGCAGCCGGCTGTCCGCGAAGATCTGGCGTGCCTTGTCGATGAGCGCCTCGATCAACCCCTCGGCGTCGAGGTCGAAGGCACGGCGGTCCTCCGTCCCGGCGACGAGCCGGCCCGTGGCCGCGTAGAGGTAGCCCGCGTCGACGAAGATCGCATGTGTCGAAGGCGTCTTCGCCACTTCGGCGAGCATGCGGGTGAGCAGCTCGTTCGTACGGTCGATGCGGGCCTGGAGGGCGGCGAGGTCGTCGTTCATCGCCTCCATTGTCCCGGCGGTCACGCTGCGAACACAACCGGTCCCGGTCAGTCTCCCGAACGTCTCTTACCGGTGGGTAATTAGGCGTTCGAAAATTTTCTTTAGCCAAGGGAATGTTTGTAACACGCAAGCCGTTGACTCAGAGGAACACGAGACGAAGGGAGAGGCCGATGCGCTTCGAAATCAGGCGACTGGACGAAGTCGACGGCACCACCGTGGACTGCACTGTCGTGGACGCCGCCTCCGTCAACAGGATCGTCCAGCAGGCCGCCGCCATCGGGCAGCGCCTGTGGATCCGACCGGCCGAGAACCAGGCCTCGTAACGAGATACGAGACCAGAGCCACGACACACGACGAGACAGACTGACGCGACACCACGAGACACACTGACGCGCGGAGCACCGCAGAGTCTTCGGAACCCCCGTACGGCACGACGCCGTGCGGGGGTTCCGCGTCTGTCCGCCCCGCCCGGCTACCCGCCCTTGATCACCTGGGTGACGCCGTTGATGATCTGCTGCACGGCGATCGCGGAGAGCATCATGCCCGCGAGCCGCGTCACCAGGACCACGCCCCCGTCCTTGATGACCCGGATGATCAGCAGCGAGTACCGCATCACCAGCCACAGCACGACATGGATGGCGAGGATCGCGGTCCACACGGACACCTGCGCGGAGACGCTGTCCGCCTTCTGCACGGCGAGGATGACCGACACGATCGCACCGGGGCCCGCGAGCAGCGGCATGCCCAGGGGCACCAGCGCCACGTTGACGTCCTTGGTCTGCTTCGGCTCGTCGTTCTTGCCGGTGAGCAGGTCGAGGGCGATCAGCAGGAGCAGCAGCCCGCCCGCGATCATCAGGGCGGGCACGGAGACGTGCAGGTAGTCGAGGATCTGGTGTCCCAGGAGCCCGAAGACGGTGATCACCCCGCCCGCCACGCACACGGCCTGGAAGGCCATCCGCTTCTGCACCTTGCCGGGCCGGCCGGAGGTGAGGGCGAGGAAGATCGGGGTGATCCCCGGGGGATCCATGATGACGAACAGGGTCAGGAAGAGAGAGCCGAAGACTGCGAAGTCGAACATGCGTGAGCCTTGCGCGTTGGTCTGCGCTGCGGGCGATGGTGCCGCAGGGCGATGGGGGTCACCGCGCGCGGGCCGGGACCGGCCCGGGAGGGGGTGGGCACGGCCTGCCGCGCGGGGAAACTCGGGAACGGGGGCGGGAAGGGAGGCTGGGGGCGGGTCTCAGCGTCCGCCGGTCCCCGGGACGGGGAACGCGCCGGTCGCACGGCGCGTGATCTCCCCGTACACCTCGGGGTCGGTCGTGTACTCGCCCAGCGCCACCGTCTTGCGGCTGCCGTGGTAGTCCGAGGACCCGGTGACCAGCAGCCCCAGCTCCGCGGCCAGTCCGCGCAGCCGGGCCCGGGTGTCGGCGTCGTGGTCCATGTGGTCGACCTCGATGCCGTCGAGGCCGGCCGCGGCCATCTCGGCGATCGCCGACTCGGGCACCGTACGCCCGCGCTTGGCGGCCGCCGGATGCGCGAACACGCACACCCCGCCGGCCTGCTTGACCAGCCGGATCGCCGCGAAGGGGTCGGTCTCGTGCTTCTCCACGAAGGCCCGGCCGCCGTCGGCCAGCCACTCCTGCGTGAAGGCGTCGCTCACGGTCGGTACGACACCGAGCTCGACGAGCGCGGAGGCGACGTGCGGCCGCCCCACGGAACCGTCCCCGGCGATCCGCCCGACCTGCTCCCAGGTGACCGGCACACCCAGCGCGTTCAGCTTGGCGACCATGCCCTGGGCCCGCGGCACCCGGTCGTCCCGGACCAACTCACGCTCGGCGAGCAGATCGGGCTCCTCGGGGTCGAAAAGGTAGGCCAGCATGTGCATGGAGACGCCGTCGATACGACAGGACAGCTCGGCCCCGGTGACCAGGGTGAGCCCCTCGGGCAGCGCGGCGACGGCCTCGGCGTGGCCCCGGGTGGTGTCGTGGTCGGTCAGCGCGACGACGTCCAGCCCGGCAGCGGCGGCGTTCCGTACCAGCTCGGCCGGGCTGTCCGTACCGTCGGAGGCGGTGGAGTGGCAGTGCAGATCGATGCGCACGACGCGGACTCCAGGCGGGACGGGACGGAAGGGACGCGTCAAGGATAGCGGCCGGAAGCGGATGCCCTGTCACAGCCGAAGGCCGGGGGCGCCCCGTACAGGCAGGTCACAGGCAACCCCTGCTCCGCGTCCTAGGGCTCCAGCAGGCGGGGCGACAGCGCCCCGCAGGGCACCAGGTCCACCTCCGCGCCCGCGTCCCGCAGATCCGTGAGCACCAGCTCGTCGTACATCAGCAACCCGGTCTGCTCGGGCCACACCACCGCCCAGAGCCACATCCCCCGGGCCTCGCCCGCGAAGACGGCCCGGTCGTCCGGCGCTCCCGGCACATGCCACAGCGGTGCCGGCCGGCCGGCGGCGAGCACCTTCGCCTGCGGCGGCTTCTCCACGTCCATCGAGGGCCCGGGATCCGGTCCGTCGATGCCCGCGTACCGCGCCCCGAGACCGACCCCCAGCTCCTCGGCGACCAGGATCATCTCCCCTATGCCGCCGAGCGGCGCGGGTCCGGAGCAGGCGACGGCGGTCGCGCGCCCCCCGCTGCGGTCGTCACCCGCGCAGGCCACACCCGTGAACAGCCAGCCGACCGGCAGCGGCCAGGGCATCCACACCGGCACCTGGGTGCGGTGCACCACGACATCGAGGGCCTCGACGCTGGGCGGGATCACGGGCTGTACCGGATGCACGGTCCCGTGCACCTCGCACTGCCAGGTGTCGGCGAAGAGGCCGGGAGCCCGGACCCGGCCACCGCACTTCGGGCAACTGGGTTCGCCCCTCATAGGGCCCCACGGTCCTACCCGGAATCCCCCACGTCAAGGACGATCACCCGTCCGGACGGAAGCGGTCACCGGGCGGAGTTAGATGTATGTTGCATTAATTAGCCACCCTAACTTACTATGTGTATACGCCAACCAAATCGGCGCGAGCAGACAAGAACAGCGGAGGAAGCGCATGGCACACGCAGCGGACCCGTTCGACGCGGGAGCGGGCAGCATCCTGCGGCAGCCGAAGGCCGTGTGGGCGACGGCGGGCGCGTCCGTCGTCGCCTTCATGGGCATCGGACTCGTCGACCCGATCCTGCCCTCCATAGCCAAGGGCCTGGACGCCACGACCAGCCAGGTCTCCCTGCTCTTCACCTCGTACTTCCTGATCACCGCCGTGGCGATGCTGCTCACCGGTTTCGTCTCCAGCCGGATCGGCGGGCGCGGGACCCTGCTGCTCGGCCTCGCGTTCGTGGTCGTCTTCGCGGGCCTGGCCGGCACCTCCGGCACGGTCGGCCAGCTCGTCGGCTTCCGGGCCGGCTGGGGTCTCGGCAACGCCCTGTTCGTCTCGACCGCCCTCGCGGTCATCGTGGGCGCGGCGGCCGGCGGCAGCGCCGCCGCGATCCTGCTCTACGAGTCCGCGCTCGGCCTCGGCATGGCATGCGGCCCGCTGCTGGGCGCGGTGCTCGGCAACATCAGCTGGCGCTACCCCTTCTTCGGCACCGCCACCCTGATGGCGGTCGGATTCCTGTGCATCACCGCGTTCCTGAAGGAGCAGCCGAAGCCCGCCCGCAAGACCTCGATCCTCGACCCGATCAGGGCGCTCGGCCACGGCGGCCTGGCCTCCGCCGCCGCCTCCGCGTTCTTCTACAACTACACGTTCTTCACCGTGCTGGCCTTCACCCCCTTCGTGCTGGACATGACCCCGTACCGCTCGGGTGCCGTGTTCTTCGCCTGGGGTCTGCTGCTCGCGCTCTTCTCGGTGGTGGTGGCCCCGCGCATGCAGCGGCGCTTCGGCTCGCTGAAGGTGCTGGGCGGTTCCCTGGTCCTGCTCGCCGTCGACGTCGCCGTCCTCGGCTACGGCAGCCACACCGCCGCGATCGTCTGCACGATCCTGTCCGGCGCGTTCATCGGCGTGAACAACACCGTCTACACCGAACTGGCCCTCGGCGTGTCCGACGCACCACGCCCGGTGGCGAGCGCGGGCTACAACTTCGTCCGCTGGTTCGCCGCCGCGGCCGCCCCCTACTTCGCGCCGAAGATCGAGGAGTGGACCGACATCCACATCCCGTTCGTGGTGGCGGCGGTCACCGCCGTGCTGGGCGCGGTCGTGGTGCTCGTACGGCGGAACGCGCTCACGCACGAGGCGGCGGAGCTGGAGCCGGGGCACGCCACCGAGGACAGCGTCACCGTCTTTGCCAACTGACGATTTCCACGGGGCGCTTGGTGAGCTTGCTCACCCTCGTACATCAGTCCAGCGGGACGGACCTGCGGTGCGGATCCCGGAGGTCCGTCCCGCCCGCGAGCCAGCGCTCCTGGAGGGCCTGGGCGCCGTGCACGCGTTTCCAGGCGGCCTCGTTCGGGGTCATCGGCAGCAGCGGCAGGAACCGTACGGGGTCGAGGGGCTCGTCCAGCGCCAGATCCTCGACGAGACCGCCCGGTTCGCCGACCAGGACCGAGGTGAAGGGGGCGCCCGGCCACAGCGGCTCGCCGACGTCCAGCGATGCGCCCGGCGTCACGATCAGGCCCTCCACCTGCGGAGACGCGGCGAGGACGGCGAGCGCGCGGAGCACCTTGTCGGTCTCCGCGAGCCCGGCGCGGACCGACAGGACCAGTTCGGCGCGGGGCCCCTTGACGGGGTCCGCGAGCATCGCGGCGGGGTCGGTCATGGGCTGCGCGGACATGCCGAGCGTGGCGTAGCGCAGGACGTTCTCGCCCTGGAGATCCTCGTGGAAACGGAGCACCTCGATGCGGTCCGTACCGAGGAAGGTGACCGCCGCGCGTGCGTCCGGTTCGCCCAGTGCGGTGGTCAACCGGGCCTCGACCAGAGGAAGAACATCAGCCATGTCGAGAGCATAGAACTCGTCAGTACCGGGCAAAGCAGCACCTTGACACTGAGGGCTGCTGCTAGTCTGACCGCGGTGGTTCGGGGCAGCACGCAGAGCGTCGCGGTCAGACCCCGACACCAGGAGCACTCCCTTACGAGGGACCGGCTGGAGGAGGTGGGGCTGTCATGGATCGAAGTCACCCGTGCAGTACCACTCGCTCTTCCGCCTGCTGATTTCGTCTACTGGCCGGCTGCCGCCTTCACGTTCGCGTTGTCGTTCGGAAGAGCACTTCGTTTTCGCTTGCCTGGTCCCTCTGGCCGATCCGTTCCGGATCTGTCTGGATCTCTTCGTCTGATCCGAATCAGTAGCGAAGTCGCCACCGCAACGGTGCGGTGCTCCCCGCTTTGTGGACGTGCCAAACATCCGCAGTCAGGACGTCCCCATTCCGGGTAGTTCCACCCGTTCGCCGCGGTCACCCGCTGCTTGTCGCGAAGGAGCCTGCCCATGTCGATGATCCGCGACCTCCGTGCCGTGGTCCGCCCGACCCGTCCCTCCCAGCGCAAGAGCCTGCGCGTGGAGACCGGCGCGTACGACACCACCCGCGACCCCGGTACGCCGTCGGCCGTCGTCGACTGCGCCGTCTACCGGGGCGGCGCGCGGGTGCAGACGCCGAAGCCGCTGACCCCGCAGGAGGCGATGCGCCAGGTGCGCCGGGACGGCGGGTTCGTGTGGATCGGCCTGCACGAGCCGACCGAGGCCGAATTCGCGGGTATCGCAGGCGAGTTCGGGCTGCACCCGCTGGCGGTGGAGGACGCCGTCCAGGCCCACCAGCGCCCCAAGCTCGAACGCTACGACGACTCCCTCTTCACCGTCTTCAAGACCATCCACTACGTCGAGCACGACCGGCTCACCGCCAACAGCGAGGTCGTGGAGACCGGCGAGGTGATGTGCTTCACCGGCCGGGACTTCTTCATCACCGTCCGGCACGGCGGGCAGGGCTCGCTGCGGGCGCTGCGGCACCGGCTCCAGGACGACCCCGAACTGCTCGCCAAGGGCCCCTCGGCCGTACTGCACGCCATCGCCGACCATGTCGTCGACGGTTATGTGGCGGTCGCCGACGCCGTGCAGGACGACATCGACGAGGTGGAGACCGAGGTCTTCTCGCCCGGCCGCAAGGGCGGGGTCTCGCGTGGTGTGGACTCGGCGCGCATCTACCAACTCAAGCGCGAGGTGCTGGAGTTCAAGCGCGCGGTGTCGCCACTGCTGCGTCCGATGCAGCTGCTCAGCGAGCGCCCGATGCGGCTGGTCGACCCCGACATCCAGAAGTACTTCCGGGACGTCGCCGACCACCTCGCCCGCGTCCAGGAGCAGGTCGTCGGCTTCGACGAACTCCTCAACTCCATCCTCCAGGCCAACCTCGCGCAGGCGTCCGTCGCGCAGAACGAGGACATGCGCAAGATCACGGCATGGGCCGCGATCATCGCCGTACCGACGATGGTGTGCGGGGTGTACGGCATGAACTTCAAGTACATGCCGGAGCTGCACTGGAAGTACGGCTACCCGGCGATCATGGGCGTCACGGTCTGCATCTGCCTCGGCATCCACCGCACCCTGAAGCGCAACGGCTGGCTCTAGGCTGGGCGTCATGACACGTCAGCTGCTCGACCAGGCCCTCGTCGAGGAGGCCACGAAGAAGTCCGGCCTCATCTGGGTCCGGGGCGCCGGGGCGCCGGCCGCGCGTGCGGTGTGGCACGCCTGGGCCGACGGGGGCGTGTGCCTGGTCGGTGACGGAAGCGAGCAGCCGCTGACCGGGCTGGCCGACGGCGGGTCGGCCGAGGTGACCGTCCGCAGCAAGGACAAGGGCGGCCGGCTGGTCACCTGGACGGCGACGGTGACGGAACTGTCCGCCGGCTCCCCCGAGTGGGACGCGGCGGTGGCGGAGCTGAAGGGCAAGCGCCTCAACGCACCCGACGGCGAGGCCATGACGGACCGCTGGGCGAGGGAGTGCAGGGTGCTGCGCCTGCGCCCGACCGGAGCGACGGCACCGCTGCCGACGGGCAGCCTGGCGGAGCCGCCCGTACCGTCCCCGGCCACGACCCGCCATCCGGTCCCGGCGGCCCTGCCGAAGCTCCTCGCGAGGCGCAGAAAGCCCAAGTAGCCGAGGACCGAGCCGGGTTCGGCACCTTCCGGTTCACTTCCCGACAGCTCGCCGGCCCCTGGTACCCGCCGCAACGGCGCCTACGACGTGGGCAGTTGCCTGCCGTAGTCCACTGTCTCGGTCTTCTCCGGCTCGGTGACGCTGAAGGACTTGCCCCAGTCCGTGAAGGTGAGGGTGCCGGCGCCGCCCGCGCGCTCCAGGCGGAGCGGATACGGCTTGCCCTTCAGCGAGACGTCCAGCGTGCCGCCGGAGCCGCCGTCGCCGGCGATACGGATGGTGGGGGTGCCCGACTGTTCGTGGTGGCCGTCGGCCGAGAGGGCGCCGTGCAGGGTCAGCAGGCCCGAGAGAAGGAGGTCCTTGTCCGTGAAGCCGCTGAACTTCTTGTACGAAGGGTCGCCCTGCGGAACCTTCACGTACTTGCCGTCGAGCTTGCCGGCCGCACTGGTGTCGCTCCCGTCGGCATGGTTCCAGAAGTCCGCGTCGGCCTGCAGATACAACGTGTCGCCCACCCGGAGCAGGTGGAAGGTCGAGCCCTTCGACGTGACCGACCCGGTCCCGCCGTCCGCGTTCAGGCGCATGTCCAGCTGGTACGTACGCCCGCTCGTCACCACCGTCCCCGCCATCCGGACCGTCGCCACCGACGTCGCCGCCGCCCGGGTCTTCGACTGGATGACGTCCGGGGCCAGCTTTCCCACCCCGTTGGTGCCCGCGTCCGGATCCTCACTGCACGCCGTGAGGAGGACCAGCGCGCACGTCGCGGTCACCACGGCGGCGCGGCGAGTACGGGTACGGCCCGGAGCAATCGCGGTCACGGACAGGGCCACCTTTCTGACGGGTCCGGCACGGCGTACCGCAGCGTACCGGTGCCTCGCCCGTCCGGCGGAGCCAGTCCGTCCGGACCGCCCACCAGGGCGTATCCGATCGGGACGGGCTAGCCTGAAGCCCACCGAGCAGGCGAACAGGACAGGAAAGTCACCAAGCGGCATTCCGGTAGAAAAAGGAAGCGGACCCATGGCAGCCGGCGCTCCCCGGATCTTCATCTCGCACCTCGCCGGTATCGCCGTCTTCGATCCCAACGGCGACCAGGTGGGACGCGTCAGGGACCTCGTCGTCATGCTGCGCGTCGGCCGCAAGCCCCCGCGGCTGCTCGGCCTGGTCGTCGAACTGTCCACCCGGCGCCGCATCTTCCTGCCCATGACCCGGGTGACGAGCATCGAGTCCGGCCAGGTCATCAGCACCGGCGTGCTCAACGTCCGCCGCTTCGAGCAGCGGCCCACCGAGCGCCTGGTCTTCGGCGAACTCCTCGACCGCCGCGTCCAGCTGGTCGAGACCGGCGAGGAGGTCACCGTCCTGGACCTGGGCGCGCAGCAGCGCCAGGCCCGCCGGGAGTGGGAGGTCGACCGCGTCTTCGTCCGCAAGGGCCGCACGGGCACCTTCCGGCGGACCAGAGGCGAGTCGCTCACCGTCGAGTGGTCGCAGGTCACCGGCTTCTCCCTGGAGGAGCACGGCCAGGGCGCCGAGAGCCTGCTCGCCACCTTCGAGCAGCTGCACCCCGCCGACCTCGCCAACGTGCTGCACCACCTCTCCGCCAAGCGCCGCGCCGAGGTGGCCGCCGCACTGGACGACGACCGTCTGGCCGACGTGCTCGAAGAGCTTCCCGAGGACGACCAGATCGAGATCCTCGGCAAGCTGAAGGAGGAACGGGCGGCGGACGTCCTGGAGGCCATGGACCCGGACGACGCGGCCGACCTGCTCGCCGAACTCCCCGAGGGGGACAAGGAACGGCTGCTGAGCCTGATGCAGCCGGCCGACGCGGCCGAGATGCGGCGGCTGATGTCGTACGAGGAGCACACGGCCGGCGGTCTGATGACGACCGAGCCGATCGTGGTGCGGCCGGACTCCACCGTCGCCGACGCCCTCGCCCGGGTCCGCAACCCCGACCTCTCCCCGGCCCTCGCCGCCCAGGTCTACGTCTGCCGCCCGCCCGACGAGACCCCGACCGGCAAGTACCTGGGCACCGTCCACTTCCAGCGCCTGCTGCGCGACCCCCCGTACACCCTGGTCAGCTCGCTCCTCGACGACGACCTGCAACCGCTCGACCCCGAGGCCACGCTGCCGATCATCGCCGGGTTCTTCGCCACGTACGACATGGTCGCGGCGCCCGTGGTGGACGAGACCGGGTCGCTGCTGGGCGCGGTCACCGTGGACGACGTCCTGGACCACATGCTGCCGGAGGACTGGCGGGAGACCGAGTTCCACCTGGACGAGGAGGAGCAGGAAAAGGAGCAGGAAAGGAAGAAGGAGCAGGAGAAGGGGCAGGAGAAGGGGCGCCAGAAGGGGTTGGGGAATCGTGGCGCCTGAGCGGGAGAGCACCCGGGAGCGCACGCCGTCCGGCGCCACCGCCGCGACCCGGCCCCGCGGACCCCGTCTGGACCAGCCGCGCCCGCCGCGGCGCAGGCTCCTGCCCGAGTGGGACCCGGAGGCCTTCGGCCGGCTGTCCGAGCGCATCGCCCGCTTCCTGGGCACCGGGCGGTTCATCGTCTGGATGACGTTCGTGATCATCCTCTGGGTGATCTGGAACATCTCGGCACCCGGCGGGCTGCGCTTCGACGAGTACCCGTTCATCTTCCTGACCCTGGCCCTGTCCCTCCAGGCCTCCTACGCGGCCCCGCTGATCCTGCTCGCGCAGAACAGGCAGGACGACCGCGACCGGGTCAACCTCGAACAGGACCGCAAGCAGAACGAGCGGTCCATCGCCGACACCGAGTACCTGACCCGGGAGATCGCCGCGCTGCGCATGGGCCTGGGCGAGGTGGCGACCCGGGACTGGATCCGTTCCGAGCTGCAGGACCTGCTCAAGGACTTGGACGAGCGACCGGACGGGCATGGCGTATTCCCGGCAGAACGGTCGGCACGGCGTGACGTAGACGACCGGTGAGGGGCGTTATAGCCGCCGGGCGCATCGCCGTACCATCGTCTGTATGGCTAGCGAAGACTCGGTGCGCGAGGCACTGGCGACGGTGAACGACCCCGAGATCAACCGACCCATCACCGAACTGGGGATGGTCAAATCGGTGGAGATCGGCGAGGACGGGGTGGTCGCGGTCACCGTGTACCTGACGGTCTCGGGCTGCCCCATGCGCGACACGATCACCCAGCGTGTCACCGAGGCGGTCTCCCGGGTCGACGGGGTCACCCGCGTCGACGTCACCCTGGACGTGATGAGCGACGAGCAGCGCAAGGAGCTGGCGACCGCCCTGCGCGGCGGCCAGACCGAGCGCGAGGTGCCCTTCGCCAAACCGGGCAACCTCACCCGGGTCTACGCGGTCGCCTCCGGCAAGGGCGGTGTCGGCAAGTCCTCTGTGACGGTCAACCTCGCCGCCGCGATGGCCGCCGACGGCCTCAAGGTCGGTGTCGTCGACGCCGACATCTACGGCCACTCGGTCCCGCGCATGCTCGGCGCGGACGGCCGTCCCACCCAGGTCGAGAACATGATCATGCCGCCGTCGGCGCACGGCGTGAAGGTCATCTCGATCGGCATGTTCACCCCGGGCAACGCCCCGGTGGTCTGGCGTGGCCCGATGCTGCACCGCGCCCTCCAGCAGTTCCTCGCGGACGTCTACTGGGGTGACCTCGACGTCCTCCTCCTCGACCTCCCGCCCGGCACCGGCGACATCGCCATCTCGGTCGCCCAGCTGGTCCCGAACGCCGAGATCCTGGTCGTGACGACGCCTCAGCAGGCGGCGGCGGAGGTCGCCGAGCGGGCCGGCTCCATCGCGGTCCAGACCCACCAGAAGATCGTCGGCGTGGTCGAGAACATGTCCGGCCTGCCCTGCCCGCACTGCGGCGAGATGGTGGACGTCTTCGGGTCGGGCGGCGGCCAGGCGGTCGCCGACGGCCTCACCCGCACGACGGGGGCGAACGTCCCGGTCCTCGGCAACATCCCCATCGACGTCCGCCTCCGCGAGGGCGGCGACGAGGGCAAGCCGGTCGTCCTGACAGACCCCGACAGCCCGGCGGGCGCGGCCCTGAGGGGCATCGCGGGGAAGCTGGGCGGACGCCAGCGGGGCCTTTCGGGACTGTCCTTGGGGATCACCCCGAGGAACAAGTTCTGAGCCTCAAGTTCTCAGCCTCTACGACTGATGGGGGCGCCGTCTCTCGCTGACGGTGCCCCCATCAGTCGTTCCCTGGGCACAGGTCTTGCGTGAGGCACAGCATGAGCACCTGAAAGACAGCTCCTTCGGGCTCCCCGCCCTGCGCACCCTCGGCGTGCGGGAGGAACCGCCACTGCGAGGCCTTGATGTGCTGCGTGCCGTCCGCCTTCTCCACGTGCGTGTGCAGCGTGCGGGCCGTGGAGTCGTTCGTCTCCACCAGCACCTCGTCCGCGGCGATCGGGAAGTGGTCGTGCAGAAGGCAGAGACCGAACCGGTTCAGGTTGCCGTGTTTGGCCAGCACCGCCGCCAGATCCCGGACGAACTCCGCGTCCTGGGGACCCAGTGGCTCGGCTTCTTGGAAGCGGGGAAGTGACGCCCGCGGAGCGGAAACGTTTATGTCCGTCATAATTCCTCCGTCAACCACTTGACGGTCATCGGATTCCATTATCAGCCACCGACTGCTTTCCTTCAATTCCGCAGACTGCGGCGAAGGAGTTGGGGCGAAGGAGTGGACAAAAATTCTACTCCGTGTGTCTGCGCATGTCACTTCGGGCACCTTCACTAAATTCTTCGGTGAGGAGGTGTCGGCACAATGACCGGTGTCCGGTGGTGGCGACTTCTGTCGCTGGCGGTTCTGGCTGTGATGTGGTGGGGGTGCGGCACTGCGGAGGCGCTGCAGATCCATCACGTCGACTGCCAGGAGGATCGACTCAAGGCCAGCACGGTGGACGCTGCGATCCGCTTCCACCAGCACGGCAAAGCTTTCGTAGAGGCCTCTTCGGACATGACGGTCGAGGTGCCTGTGCGGTGGAGCATGGCGAACCATCTGACGTTCAGTGAGGAATCCCCCGAGTACCAGAAGGCGATACGCTGCCTGCTGCGCGGACCAAATAATTCTCGCCCCGCCAATGAATGGCGAGACGGCAATCCCGTTGTCACCGCCATCGGGGACATGGTCCGCGTCAAGTACGATTCGGTCACCTGGATCAGGGACTACGCGGATTATCGGCTCGGCCCCTGGGATATCAAAAAGCCTAGCAAAAAGGGCGAGAAATGGAAGGTCGACCTCCACCCGTCGTCGCTGCAGGCAGCCCACTGGAGCGTCGAGGCCGAGTTGGGCGGACTCCAATTCAAACACTATGGCCGAACCTCACTTGCCAGCAAGGCCAAGGTGGTGTGGCCGAGTCAACCGCCCAAGGGCTGCCCCGAGAATGTCTGCATCGAACTGGATCTGCCGTGGCCACGGCACCTCGCACTGAGCTGGGATCACTCGATCTTGGAACCAGCAGGTATTGCCATCTGGTGGGTTCTCGCCTCCGGCGTGCTCGCACTGGCCGCGCACCGTGCCCGACGTCCATATGCGTCTCGCGCGCCCGGGACGCCGGGATCGAGCCGACGAGGCCGCGACTTCGGAGGAGGGCAGGGCCTCGTACAACCGGTTCTGTGGTGGGCCCTGCTCAGCGGGGCCGTGGCCCTGACACTGCTGCTGTTCATCCGTGAGCGTGAGCAGGCACCCGGCCACCTGCTGCAACACCACATGCTCGTCTGCATCGCCGCCGGTCTGACCCTGACCCTTGTCGCCCGCCCTTGGCACGGCGGTGCATCATCCAGGGTCCAGAGGTCCGGCGGCTCCAGAAGCAACCGGCGCCGCCAGGCATGGGCGGTCATGGGGTTCGCTTCGGTCGCGGCGGCGACGGGCACGCTGGTGATTCTCGGCCACGGGCTCTTCAACCTGCCGGAGGGCCTGGTCATCGAAGCGCCGAAAGCGCCGGACCTTCCCGGCAAGGTCGGCTACATCCTCATGGGCCTGACGACGGTGTGGCTGTGGCTGGCCGCCATGGTCGCCTGGGCCTGGCGCTTCGCATGCGAAGGTGGACTGGTCCCCGCCGTCTGGACCCGCAAGTGGGACAGAGACCCGGTTCTCTGCGTCGCGGTCGTCTCAGTCCTGCTGGCGCTGGTCGCCGGCGGCCTGCTCTGGAGTCTCCTGTGGGCGGCCGGAAACCAATGGAAACGGTACGCCTGGCTGATAGATCAGCAAGGCTCCTCAGGGCGCGGAAATTACCTCGGCCGCACTCTGGCGAATTTCGCCTTCACCGAACTCACCTGGATCTTCGCCTACAGCTGGTTCCTGGCGGGTATTGCACTCCTCGCCCTGCTGAAACTTCACTTCACCGCACAACGGGCTCAGGTCAGCCACACAATGGACTACATCCCCTTGGGGCCGGACAAACCCGATCTCCTGCTGGTCGCCACACTGTTTTCCCTGACCGCCGGGATGAGGGGTGCCAGATTCGCCAGTAACAACGCACAGTACGGCATCTGGTTCGCACTGAACATCCTCTGCCTCTTCGCCGTCCTTGCCGCTGGGCGACATTGGTCGGTGCTGAGCAGGACGGGATATCTCTTCCGCATGCACAGACCGGGAGCCAATAGGCGGAACGAATTGATGGAAAAAGCCCATGAGTATCGCAACCTCAACCATCAGCTGAAACTTGCGGACCAGGGGCGCGCCAGTGGCGTTACCTGCGAGGAATTGGAGGAGCAGCTTCGCGGGCTGCGCCGCTGGCTGGTTGGGCGATGCTTCAAGAAGAGTCCACCGAGCCAGATTTCCATTCTCGACGTCGCTCTGGCCTGGGGGCCGGAAACCCACTGGTGGCCCAATGCACTACGGGCCGCACGCCTGGCGTTCTGCTTCGGGGTTCCGGCCAGTATCACCCTGGTCTATCTCGAGTCGAACGATCTGTACAACGGACAGCAACTCAAGTTTGAGCCCACCGCGGTTCCGAACCTCTTCGCGGGATTCATCACCTTTCAGGCGGCCTGGGTCGGCGCCGGCTTCGTCCTCGGTGCGCTCTGGCGTCTGCTACCCGGCCGCCAGAGCGCCCTGCGGGCGTGGGGCCTTACTTTCGCCTACGCGACACCGGCCGCACTGGCCGGTCTGTTCACCAAGTTCAACGACTCGAACCCCACGATGCTGCTCTTGTATTCCATTGTCATGCTCTCCATCCTTACGCTCACCGGCCTCTGGATGGACACATCGACATTGAGGGACGAACGGCAGTACTGGCCCAGTCGTTTCGCCTTGCTGGTGTCGATCCACCGGCTACGCGGCCTCTCCGGACAGTTCGCCTACCTCCTCGCCCAGCTCGTGGCGATCGTAGGAATCGTGGGGGGAGTCATCAAGCTCCCCTGAAGGGCTTCACCGAGCTCTGCGGCACCGCCCCGCCACTCCGCTCCCGCCCCACGTCATCGGCGCGCAGGGCGGGCCGACCACCGTCAGGCGTACGTCGAGATGTCCTTGATCACCGCGAACCCCAGCCCATACGCGCTCATCCCCCGCCCGTACGCCCCCACATGCACGCCCTCCCCCGTGGACCCGGCGAGCACCCACCCGAACTCCGACTCCCGGTAGTGGAACGGCGTGGCCACCCCGTCCACCGGCAGCGACAGCGTGGACCACTCCGGCCCGCTCAGCTCGTCGGCCAGCTCCCACGCCGTCTCGGTCTGCTGGTCCAGCCAGTCGTCCCGCAGGCTGTGGTCCATCTGCCCCGGCCAGGTGAAGGACAGCAGCCCGACCCCGGCCAGCCACGCGGCCGACGACACCGACGTGGCCTCCAGCAGCCCCGTCCCGTCGGCGCTCCTGCGGGACGGGTTCGCCGCGACGGTCACGACCACCGCGAACTTCTCTCTCGGCTCACCGACGGACGCGGCCAGATGCTCGTTGCGCACCGACGGCTCGTCCCCGTGCCCGATCGACCCGTGCTCCACCGCACCGTCGGCCGCCGTACCCACCTGCATCAGCCAGCGCGGCCCTGTGAACGCCTCGTCGAGGCCGTACCAGGGGAAGGGCGCCTCAAGGTAGCCGTCGATCGTGCGACGGGCGGAGGGGACCTGCTGTCCGTTCTCCGCGACCGGCGTATGTTCGCCCACCCGACTTGTCGTCTCCATCTGCCCGGACGCCTCCTAGCTCCAGTCGGTCCGGGGCGGCCCGCCCCCCTTCGGGCGCACTCGTCCGGTCCGCACAACAACTCGGCAGCATATCCACACCGCTGGGACCAGCAGCGAAACCGCCCGGCGCGTGGGTCGCGCGGGCGGCTGGATCAAGCCGTGAGCGGCACACACGCGGTATGAAACGCGTCACGTGCGCCGCTCACGCAAGGGTGTCCGGTACTGCTCAGGTGGCGTCCGCGTCGAACGGCGGACGGTCGTCCTTGCCGGGGTCCTCCGGCTTCTTGGTCATGTCGATCCGGCTACCCGTTGAACCTGCAGCACCCGCGGCACCCGTGGAACCCGCGGAAGGGGAGGAGTCGGTCTCGCGGCTGTGCACCGCGTCGGTGACCTCGGCCATCTCCTTCTTCAGGTCGAAGCCGTTGCGGATCTCCTTCAGCCCCAGCTCGTCGCTGTCCAGGTGCTTGCGGACGAAGTTCTTGGGGTTGAGGTCCTCGAACTCGAAGTCCTTGAACTCCGGGCCGAGTTCCTCGCGGATGTCCGCCTTGGCGCTCTCCGAGAACTCCCGGATCTTGCGGATGGTCCGCATCACGTCCTGAATGACCTTCGGGAGCTTGTCCGGACCGAACACGAGCACGGCGAGCACAATGATCGTCACCAGCTCGAGTGGTCCTATGTCATTGAACACCTGAAGCTCCTTGCGATGTCCGCGGTCCTCGGCCCTCCGGTCGCTGTTGCGGGTGTTCCGTGGTCCGGGCCGGGTCCACGGTACCCGGCGGACCTGTCCGACCGGTACCGTCCCGAGGTGTCCGGCTCCGTGTGTACGACCGGTTTTCCGGGTTGTTTGCCTAGTCGGGGCACAAGTGAAGTCCCGCCTGTGACGTTTCTGTCAGTTCCTGTCCGAGGAACCAAGGACCAGCGCGAGGCGTTTCTCGGCGCCGGCGCGCTCCACGGTGAGGCTCAACCGGTCGCCGGGGCGGTGCGCACGGGTGCGCACGATCAACTCCTCACCGGAGTGGACGGACTGCCCGTCGACCCCGGTGACGATGTCGCCCGCGCGTAGTCCGGCCCGGGCGCCGGGGCCGCCCGCGGTGACCGCGGGTCCGCCGTCGGCGGCCTGGTCGTCGATGCGGGCGCCGTCGCCCGTGTAGTGCATGTCGAGGGTGATCCCGATGACCGGGTGGGTCGCCCGGCCGGTGTCGATCAGTTCCTCGGCGACCCGTCTGGCCTGGTTGATGGGGATGGCGAAGCCGAGCCCGACCGAGCCCGCCGGCCTGCCGTCGAGGCCGCCCGTGCTGTCGGCGGCGCGGATCGCGGAGTTGACCCCGACGGCCCGGGCGTGGAAGTCGAGGAGGGGGCCACCGGAGTTCCCGGGGTTGATCGGGGCGTCGGTCTGCAGGGCGTCGACGTACGACACGTCGCTGCCGTCGCCGCCCGAGGTGACGGGCCGTTCCTTGGCGCTGATGATCCCGGCGGTGACGGTGCCCGGCAGGTCGAACGGGGCGCCGATGGCGACGACCGGGTCGCCCACGCGGACGTCGTCGGAGTCACCGAGCGGCAGGGGCGTGAGGCCACGGACCCCGCGCACCTGGACGACGGCGAGGTCGTAACCGCTGTCCCGGCCCACCACGGTCGCGTCGGCGGTCGCTCCGCTGCTGAACGTCACGGATATCCGGCCGCCCGAGACCGCGGGCGCGACGACGTGGTTGTTGGTGAGGATGTGCCCGCGGGTGTCGAGCACGAAGCCGGTGCCGGTGGCCTGTTCGCCGGCGCCGGTGACATGCAGGGTGACGACGCTGGGCAGCGCCCGCGCGGCGATGGCGGCGGCACTGCCCGGCGGGCGGCCGGGTGGCGGTGGGCCGGGCTGGGGCAGTTGTACGGCCTCCAGGCCGCCGGTGCGCTCCAGATAGGCCCCGACCAGTCCGCCGGCCGCACCGGACACCACCGCGAGCAGCAGCGCGCCCACGACGACCGTCCGCCGGGTCCGCGTCCGCCGCCGTGGCGTCACCTCCGTCACGTCCGTCGCCGACACGGCCGCACCGGCCTGCTGGAGGGGCGCGCGGGCGGCCCACGGGTCCTGGCCCGACAGGTCCTGCGGGGCGGTCCACGGGGCGCCGCCCGGCGGGTCCTGCCGGGCGGCGCCCGACGCCGGGTGCTGGACGGGCGGTGCGGGGGCCCACGGGCCCGGGCGGCCGTAGGGCGGGGTGCTGTAGGGGTCGGGGGCGTGCCGGGGCTGCTGGGGCTCTTGGGGGCGGGCGGCGGCCGGGGCGGGCGGCTCCAGCGCGAAGTCACCCCCGGCATCGGCCGCGGAGGCCTCCCGAGTGCTCTGGGCCTTCTCAGGCTCCTCACCGGGCGCCCCGCTAGCCCCGCTCGGCGCGGCCGGAGTCACCTCCTCGGCCCGCTTCCCCGCAGCGGGCACCGCATCGCCGGGTGTCTCCGGTGACGTCGGTATCCCCTCGTCCATGGTCTCCTCGCGGGCGAACCGCGGCCCTCGCCCGGCGGCGGTCCGCGGAAGGTCGAATCCGTGCCCGGGGCAGCCGCCGCGGGCATAGTCTGCTCACAGGATTCAACCAGGTTCGCGGGTCACCGCGCAGGGGTCGTTCAGCAGGTGGTCAGCGGGGAGCGCGCGAGGAGGAGGGGGAGGGAGCGGAGGTCGTGTCGGGGACGGGTGCGGCGAGCAGTGCGGCGCCGGTCGCCTCGGGCGTATTGGTCCACGAGGTGAGGGCGAACGGCGGGTTGGCGGTCAGCGGTCGTATCAGCGGGGAGACGGCGGCCGCGCCGGCCAGTACGGGTGCGGTCAGTTCCCGCAGCGCCTGCTCTCCGGGGGCCGGGGAGGGGACCCCGGGCAGCAGCGGCGCGGAGACCGAGGTGGGAGCCGCGGTCGTGGCGCTGCCGAGCAGGGTGCCGGAGGACAGCAGCGGAGAGAGCGAGCGGCGGCGCTGCGCGTCGGCGGCGTTCGCGGTGCCCGTGCCCGTCGTACCTGCGGGGGCGACGCTGCCGCCGCCGGTGCCGCTGCGGGCGTCGGCGGCCGGGGAGCCGGGCAGTCCCGCGGTGACCCCGCCGAGGGCGACGGCGGCCAGCGACACCGCGCCGGCGGCGACGAACGCGAACCGCATGCCGCGCGAGGCGGAGCGGTCGGCGTCCGGACGGCCGACGGGGTGGATCCGGAAACCGCGGCCGGCGGCCACGGCCGAGTCGTGCGGGTGGGCCGGGACATAGCCGAACTCGAAGCGGTCCTCCTGGCTCACGCCGAATACCCCGCTGTCGGACCGGCGTCCCGAGGGGCCTCCGCCGCCGAACGGCGAACCGTCCGTGTCGCCGCCCCCGGGCAGCCCCTGGAGACGGGCCAGGAAACTCTCGGAGGGCGGGGGCGGGGCGGCCTCCGCGAAGACGTTCTTCAGCGCGCGCTGGGCGTCGGCCTCCGCCTTGCACCTGGCGCAGGTCGCCAGGTGGGCCAGGACGCGCTCACGCGACTCATGACCGAGCTCTCCGTCCACCAGGGCGGAGAGTCGGTCTCCCAGGTGCTGCTCGGCGAGCTGTCGCTCGGCCGGTTTCGGTCGGGAACCACTCACGCGGACGCGCCCCCTCCTCCCAGTGCGGGAACACGGGGCACAAAGGAGCGGCGCTCCGACTTGCGGGCTTCCGGGGAGCGGTGCGCGAGGGCCTTGCGCAGCTGGGAGCGGCCGCGGTGGATACGGGAGCGGACCGTGCCGAGCTTGACGCCGAGGGTCGCGGCGATCTCCTCGTACGACAGCCCCTCGATGTCGCACAGGACGACGGCGGCGCGGAACTCGGGCGCCAGGGTGTCCAGGGCCTGCTGGACGTCGGCGTCGAAGTGCGCGTCGTTGAAGGCCTGGGACGGGGTGGGCTCGCGGCTGGGCAGGCGCTCGGCCGCGTCGTCGCCGAGGGCGTCGAAGCGGATGCGCTGCTTGCGGCGGACCATGTCGAGGAACAGGTTGGTCGTGATGCGGTGCAGCCAGCCCTCGAAGGTGCCCGGCGAGTAGGTCGACAGAGAGCGGAAGACGCGGACGAAGACCTCCTGGGTGAGGTCCTCGGCGTCGTGCTGGTTGCCGGTGAGGCGGTAGGCCAGGCGGTAGACGCGGCCGCTGTGCGTACTGACGATCTCCTCCCACGTGGGCGGAGTCCATGCCTGCCCGTCCGCGTCGGTGGAGAAGGTCGCGGTCCGGTCCTCGCCCATGGCGAGCGCGTCGGCGTGGCTGGGGTCAGCAGCGGTGTCGTTCACGGATTTCGGCCTGCCCGCCGATCCGAGGAAGCGCCGTAGCGCTCCTCCCCGATCCCCAGGCGCGGCCGCACCTCCCCTGTCGGCTCTGGTGGTGTCCAGTGGAGCCCCTACCATAGCCACCTCGCCCGTTAGCACCGGATAAGCGGTTTTACAAGAATTTGATCTCTGCTGATACGGCTCGTCCAGCCGCATCAGCGGCTGCTGGACCGCCGTCCCGTCATCGTGATCCATTCGTGTCCCCCCGCCTCGTCTTCCACCCCTCTAAACGCCTGGTCCCATCTGCGGGTTCCCGGCACCAACGGATACAGTCACGCCCAGGCAACCACGGGGACAGGAGAGGGTCATTACCGGCAACCGGCAGACGAGCTGGGCGTTCGCCGACGCCTTTGTCGCCGAGGACGAAGCGCTGCGGTGGGCCCGTGACCGGGCCCGCGACGCAGGCCTGCGCTCGGTGTCGCCCGGCACGGGTGCCGCGCTGCGTCTGCTCGCCGCCTCCGTGGACGCCAAGGCGGTCGCCGAGATCGGTACCGGGTGCGGGGTCTCCGGGATGCATCTGCTGCACGGCATGCGCGCGGACGGAGTCCTGACGACCGTCGACCCCGAGCCGGAGCACCAGCAGTTCGCCCGGCAGGCCTTCCGCGCCTGCGGCTTCGCCAGCAACCGGGCCCGCTTCATCCCCGGCCGCGCCCTCGACGTCCTCCCCCGTCTCGCGGACGCCGGCTACGACCTGGTCTTCTGCGACGGTGACCGGCAGGAGTACTCCGACTATCTCGCTGAATCGTTGCGCCTGCTGCGCCCGGGCGGCCTGGTGGTCTTCGAGGGCGTCTTCGCCAACGGCCGTACGGTCGACTCCGGGCCGCAGCCGACCGAGGTGCTGCGGCTGCGCGAGCTGCTGCGCACGGTCCGGGAGAGCCCGGAGCTGGTGCCGTCCCTGCTGCCGGTGGGCGACGGACTGCTCTGCGCCGTCAAGCGCTGACTTCGCCGGGATCCCGGTGGAGCCCCGGCGGGAGCGCGGCGGCGAAGGAGCCGGAGGTACGGCAGCGCCCCGGCACCGCTTACGATGCCGGGGCGGCCGAAAGGGTGTGGTCGCTGACGCCTCAGACGACGACGTTCTTGAGGGCGTCGGCGAGCGCCGCGGCCTCGTCAGGGGTCAGCTCGACGACGAGCCGACCGCCGCCTTCGAGCGGAACGCGCATGACGATGCCCCGCCCCTCCTTGGTCACCTCGAGCGGGCCATCACCCGTCCGCGGCTTCATGGCCGCCATGCTGGTTCCCCTTCCTGAAAACAGCTCATCGTCTGCCGACGGCCCACGAGGGCACGCGCGATCCTGGCGGGACACGCGGCACCGGCATCGAACACATTGCTTCCAGGCCATTATCCCGCATCTCAGGACCCGATGACCAACATCAGTCGGCATCGCTTGGGCAACGCGCGCGAGCAAAACCACTCAATTCGGCGATGTGACTGCGATACTGCGCCGCCCCGCGTCCTTACGCCGGCCGAGTCGGCTTCGGATTTCTTTGACGCAGGTCACACGACGGGTCCGGTCCCCGGACGGCGATCTCCGCCATGCTGTCCTTCGGACATCGACGTACTGAGCGGTACGTCGGCCGCGACGACGGAGATCGACGGAGGGGACGCACCATGACCGACACCGTGCTCTACGAGGTGAACGACGGACTCGCGACGATCACGCTGAACCGCCCCGAGGCGATGAACGCGCTGAACATCGCGACGAAGGTCGCGCTTCGGGAGGTCGCGCAGGAAGCGGCGGCCGACACGGCCGTCCGGGCGATCCTGCTGACCGCCGCCGGAGACCGGGCGTTCTGCGTGGGCCAGGACCTCAAGGAACACATCACGCTGCTCGCGTCCGACCGGGAGACGGGCGCGGGGCACACGATGACGACGGTCCGGGAGCACTACAACCCGATCGTGCGGGCGCTGGCCGGGGCGCCGAAGCCGGTGGTGGCCGCGGTGAACGGCGTCGCCGCCGGTGCCGGCTTCGGCTTCGCGCTGGCCGCGGACTACCGCGTGGCCGCCGACACGGCCGCCTTCAACACGTCGTTCGCGGGGGTCGCGCTGACCGCGGATTCCGGGGTGTCGTGGACGCTGCCGCGGGTCGTGGGGCCGGGCAGGGCGGCCGACCTGCTGCTCTTTCCCCGGAGCATCAGCGCGCAGGACGCGTATGAGCTGGGCATCGTGAACAAGGTGGTTGCCTCGGCCGAGCTGCGCGCCGAGGGCGAGAAGATCGCGCGGAAGCTGGCCGAGGGCCCGACCGTGGCGTACGCGGCGCTGAAGGAGGCCGTCGCCTACGGGCTCACGCACTCCCTCGACGAGACGCTGGACAAGGAGGACGAGCTGCAGGCCCGGGCCGGGGCCTCCGAGGACCACGGGATCGCCGTGCAGGCGTTCGTGAACAAGGAGAAGCCGAAGTACTTGGGGCGGTAAGAGAGGGGGCGGAGAGCACCGTCGCGGACTGCGGGTGTGTGGGGGCTGGTCGCGCAGTTCCCCGCGCCCCTAACCGGCGTTTCGGGCTGCGCAGGTTTCCAAGTGGTCGTTCACCAGACCGCACGCCTGCATGAGGGCGTACGCCGTCGTCGGACCGATGAAGCGCAGGCCCCGCTTCTTCAGGGCCTTGGACAGGGCCGTCGACTCCGGGGTGACCGCCGCGACGTCGGCGACGGTCTTCGGTGCGGGCCAGGCATCCGGCTCCGGGGCGAACGACCAGATCAGCTCGTCCAGCTCGCCCGGTGCCCACTGAGCCAGGACCTTCGCGTTGGCCATCGTCGCGTCGACCTTCAACCGGTTGCGGATGATGCCCGGATCCGCCAGCAGCCGCTCCCGGTCCTCGTCCGTGAAGGTGGCGACCTTCTCGATACGGAAGCCGGCGAAGGCGGCCCGGAAGCCGGGGCGGCGGCGGAGGATCGTGATCCAGGAGAGGCCCGACTGGAAGGCCTCCAGGCTGAGGCGTTCGTAGAGGGCGTCGTCGCCGTGGACCGGGCGGCCCCACTCCTCGTCGTGGTACGCCACGTAGTCCTCGGTGGACAGGGCCCAGGGGCAGCGCAGTCCCCCGTCCGGCCCGGCCACGGCCGCACCCTCGGTCACGGCCGGTCCTCCGGCTCGGGCTTGGCCAGCGAGGTGTGCGGGGCGGCCTGGGCGCCGGCCAGCGTGGACTCCAGGTCGGAGATCCGGGCGTCACGCTCCGCGAGCTCGGCGCCGAGGCGGCTGAGCGCGTCGTCCACGTCCGCCATGCGGTAGCCACGCGGGGCGAGCGGGAAACGGAGGCTCTCCACGTCCGCGCGGTTCACCGGGCGGTCCGGGGGCAGCGGGTCCTGGAAGCGCTCGGGCGCCACCTCGGGCAGCGGGCCGCTCTCGCCGCCGCTCACCACGGAGAGCGTGACCGCGGCGACCACGACCGCGAGCGCGACGACCAGGAACAGGAACATAACCATCGCGGTGGCCCCCAGGCTCGATGAAGCTCGGTGCGTACTCGTGGTGCCGAGTGCGCTTAGTGTGCTCGGTGTCGAATGTGTCTGTGTCCGATCGTGCCATGCGAGTCTGACAGTCCGGGGCGCAGGCGGTCGTCCCGAGGGACTTACTACGAGAGGTCACAGGCGATGCTCAGGCTGGGCAAGCGGGAATTCGCACCGCACGAACCGGTGATCATGGCCATCGTGAACCGGACACCGGACTCCTTCTACGACCAGGGGGCGACCTTCCACGACGAACCCGCCCTCGCGCGCGTGGAGCAGGCGATCGCCGAGGGGGCCGCGATCGTCGACATCGGCGGGGTGAAGGCCGGGCCGGGCGAGGAGGTCACGGCCGAGGAGGAGGCGCGGCGGATCGTCGGGTTCGTCGCGGACGTGCGCCGGCGGTTCCCGGAGGTCGTGATCAGCGTGGACACCTGGCGGGCCTCGGTCGCGGAGGCCGTCTGCGAGGCCGGCGCGGATCTGCTGAACGACGCGTGGGGCGGGGTCGATCCGGGGCTGGCGGAGGTCGCGGCGCGGTACCGGGTGGGGCTGGTGTGCACGCACGCGGGTGAGGCGGAGCCGCGGACACGGCCGCACCGGGTGACGTACGACGACGTGGTGGCCGACATTCTGCGGGTGACCCTGGGGCTGGCCGAGCGGGCCGTGGCGCTGGGGGTGCCCCGGGAGTCGGTGATGATCGATCCCGGGCACGACTTCGGGAAGAACACCCGGCACAGCCTGGAGGCGACCCGGCGGCTGGGCGAGATGGTCGAGACGGGATGGCCGGTGCTGGTCTCGCTGTCCAACAAGGACTTCGTGGGCGAGACGCTGGACCGGCCGCTGAAGGAACGGTTGATCGGCACGTTGGCGACCACGGCGGTGTCGGCGTGGCTGGGGGCGCAGGTGTACCGGGTGCACGAAGTCGCCGAGACGCGGCAGGTCCTGGACATGGTGGCGTCGATCGCCGGCCACCGGCCCCCGGCGGTCGCCCGGCGCGGGCTGGCGTAGCTTCCCGGGTGCTCCGTCCCCGGACCCCCGAAAGCCCCGCCCGCCCACCACCCGACTCGGTGAGTCGAGAGGTGGGACGAACCGGGGCAGGCGGGAAACGACCGGTCCTAGCGGCCCGCTTCCTTCGACACCAGAGCCACCGCCTCCCCCACGTCGTCCGTGACGTGGAACAGGAGCAGGTCCTTCGCACTCGCCTTGCCCTGGGCGATCAGGGTGTTCTTGAGCCAGTCGACCAGGCCGCCCCAGTACGCGCTGCCTCCGGTGCTGGTCTCGCTGTCCAACAAGGACTTCGTGGGCGAGACGCTGGACCGGCCGCTGAAGGAACGGTTGATCGGCACGTTGGCGACCACGGCGGTGTCGGCGTGGCTGGGGGCGCAGGTGTACCGGGTGCACGAAGTCGCCGAGACGCGGCAGGTCCTCGACATGGTGGCGTCGATCGCCGGCCACCGGCCCCCGGCGGTCGCCCGGCGCGGGCTGGCGTAGCTTCCCGGGTGCTCCGCCCCCGGACCCCCGAAAGCCCCGCCCGCCCACCACCCGACTCGGTGAGTCGAGAGGTGGGACGAACCGGGGCAGGCGGGAAACGACCGGTCCTAGCGGCCCGCTTCCTTCGACACCAGAGCCACCGCCTCCCCCACGTCGTCCGTGACGTGGAACAGGAGCAGGTCCTTCGCACTCGCCTTGCCCTGGGCGATCAGGGTGTTCTTGAGCCAGTCGACCAGGCCGCCCCAGTACGCGCTGCCGAACAGCACGATCGGGAAGCGGGTGACCTTCTGCGTCTGGACGAGGGTGAGCGCCTCGAAGAGTTCGTCGAGGGTGCCGAGCCCGCCGGGCAGCACCACGAAGCCCTGCGCGTACTTGACGAACATCATCTTCCGCACGAAGAAGTAGCGGAAGTTCAGGCCGATGTCGACGTACGGGTTGAGGCCCTGCTCGAAGGGCAGCTCGATGCCGAGGCCGACCGAGACACCGCCGGCCTCCAGGGCGCCCTTGTTGGCCGCCTCCATCGCACCCGGGCCGCCGCCCGTGATGACCGCCCAGCCGGCCTCGACCAGGCCCCGGCCCAGCTGCACTCCCGCGTCGTACTCCGGCGAGTCCACCGGTGTCCGCGCCGAGCCGAACACGCTGATCGCGGCCGGGAGTTCGGCGAGCGTGCCGAAGCCCTCGATGAACTCCGACTGGATGCGCAGCACCCGCCAGGGGTCCGTGTGGACCCAGTCGGAGGGGCCGCCCGCGTCCAGCAGACGCTGGTCCGTCGTGCTCGCGGTCACCTGACCGCGCCGTCGGAGGACCGGTCCCAGGCGCTGCTCGTCCGGCGGCACCTTCTTCCCCTCGGGGTTCCCGGTAGGCATATGTGCGCTCCCTCCGCTTGCAGGTGTATCCGCCCCAGCGTAGATCCACCCGGGTTACGGGCGCGGGACGTCGGCATGTCCGGTGCGAAGCGGCGCCGGGCGGCTCAGCGGGTCAGCGGGTCAGCCAGGCGCGCAGCCGCTCCTCGCCCGCCAGGATCTTCCCGGTTTCGACCCGTTCGTCCCGCTTGTGCGCCAAGTGCGGGTTGCCGGGGCCGTAGTTGACCGCCGGGACGCCGAGCGCCGAGAAACGGGAGACGTCGGTCCAGCCGTACTTGGGCATCGGGGTACCGCCGACCGCCTCGATGAAGGCGGCCGCGGCCGGGTGGGAGAGGCCCGGCAGCGCACCGGGGCTGTGGTCGTCGACCACGAACTCCTCGACCCCGCAGTCGGCGAAGACCTCGCGGACGTGCGCGATCGCCTCCTCCTCGGAACGGTCCGGGGCGTACCGGAAGTTGACGGAGACCACGCACTCGTCGGGGATGACATTGCCCGCCACCCCGCCCGAGACGCCGACCGCGTTGAGGCCCTCGCGGTACTCCAGGCCGTCGATGACCGGGTAGCGCGGTTCGTAGGCGGCGAGCCGGGCGAGGATCGGGGCGGCCGCGTGGATCGCGTTGGAGCCCATCCAGGAGCGCGCGGAGTGGGCCCGCTCGCCCGTGGTCCTCAGGAGGACGCGCAGGGTGCCCTGGCAGCCGCCCTCGACCTCGCCGTCGGACGGTTCGAGGAGGACCGCGAAGTCGCCCGCCAGCCACTCCGGGTGCGCCTCGGCGACGTGCCGGAGGCCGTTGAGATGGGCGGCGACCTCCTCGTTGTCGTAGAAGACGAAGGTCAGGTCGCGGTTCGGGGCGGGGACGGTGGCCGCGATGCGCAGCTGGACCGCCACGCCGGACTTCATGTCACAGGTGCCGCAGCCCCACAGCACGCCGTCCTCGTCCAGCCGGGACGGCACGTTGTCCGCGATCGGGACGGTGTCGATGTGGCCGGCCAGGATCACGCGCTCGGGGCGGCCGAGGTTCGTGCGGGCGATCACGTTGTTGCCGTGGCGGTCGACCGTCAGGTGCGGCAGGGCGCGCAGCGCGGCCTCGATCGCGTCCGCGAGCGGCTTCTCGGTGCCGCTCTCCGAGGGGAAGTCGACGAGTCGCGCGGTCAGCGCGGCCGCGTCCAGCGTGAGGTCAAGCGAGGTGTCGGCCATGGCTCCGACCCTAACGCGCGCCACCGGACGGGCGGGTTCACAGGCTTCCGGACCCGACGGTGCGCGCCTCGTACTCTCCAGTATGTTGTACGCGTGCCAGAGCCGTCCCCCACCCGCCCCAAGCGCCGCCGCCGCGTCCTGCGTTTCGTGTCGGGTTTGTTCATTCTGTGCGCCGTCGCGGCCTATCTGGTCGTCCAGTACGTCACCGGCGGCGGTGGCGCCGAGGGCTGCAAGGTCGTCTCGGGCCGCAGTGACAGCGAGTCGTACGATTTCACGCCCGAGCAGGCGGTGAACGCGGCGACGATCGCCGCCGTCGGCACCGGGCGCGGAATGCCCGAGCGGGCGGTGGCCATCGCCCTGGCGACCTCGCTCCAGGAGTCGGGGCTGCTCAACATCGAGCACGGCGACCGGGATTCGCTCGGCCTGTTCCAGCAGCGGCCCTCGCAGGGCTGGGGCACCGAGAAGCAGATCCTGGACCCGGCCTACGCGGCGGGCATGTTCTACGCCCACCTGGCCAAGGTGCGCGACTACGAGACCCTGCCGCTGACGGTGGCCGCGCAGCGCGTGCAGCGCAGCGGCTACCCGGAGGCGTACGCCAAGCACGAGACGGACGCCTCGCTGCTCGCGGCGGCCCTGACCGGGCAGGCGGCGGCCACGCTGACCTGCGACGGGCGCCCGGCGGTCACCACCGAGGCGGCGGCGACGGGCCCGGACGCGGTACGGACCGCGCTGGTACGGGACTTCGGGCGGGACGCGGTCGAGGAGGCCGGCGCGGAGGTGAACGGCTCGTCCGCGAGTTCGCCGACACCGACGCCGAGCGTGACCGCCACGGCACACGGGCGGACCGTGACGGTGCCGGTGCCGGAGGGCGGGAAGACCGACAAGTCCGGACGCACCGAGCGCGAGCGCGGCTGGCAGCTGGCGCACTGGGCGGTCGCCAACTCCTCGGCGCTGCACATCCAGCGGGTGTCGTACGCCGGCCGGGAGTGGTCCGCCGGGAGCACGGACAGCCAGTGGCAGGCGGCGGCCGGTTCGCAGAGCACGGGCGGGGCGGAGAAGTCCGCGGGGTCGGTGCGGATCGTGACCGGGCAGTAGTTCGGTCTTTCACTCCTGCGGGTCGGCCCGGGCGGATCGGGCGCAGGGTGTGCGCAGGTTTTCGCACGGTCACTCGCGCATGCGTGAAATCCCTTGGGAACACGAGGCCGTAAGGATTCTGCAGGTCTCGGTGAGGTCTCGACGCAGGCACTCTTTGCCCATTTTTATCCACACCCGATAATGCGATGCGTTATCAACTCTTTACCTTTGCCCTCCGCAACCTTCGCGGGCTTCGAGCGGTAGTCACGGCGATCACGTTCCCTCCCGTCGAATGGAGCATCATGTCCCTCCCTCTGACCCGCCGGATCGCCCGTGCCGCGCTGCTCGTCGCAGCGGGAGCGGCTGCCGGGGTCGGTGCGGCCGGCTCCGCCAGCGCGGCCCCGAGTCTGCCGGCCACCCCGAACCTGGGTGGTATGACCGCCCTGGACGGAGCGAGCGTCGGCAACACCGCCGACGCCGCGGCGCAGAACGTCACCGGGGCCGTCGGCCGCACCGGTGGCAAGGCGGTCGAGTCGGCGCTGCCGGCCGCGGGCAAGACCGGCGGCAAGGCCGTCAAGGTGGCGGCGCCGGTGGTGCAGCACGCCGCGGGTGACGCGGCCGGCTCCGCCGGTGGGCTGCTGGGTGAGACGGCGGCCACGGCGACAAAGGGCGGGCTGCCGACGGACGGGCTCGCCAAGGGTGGGCTGCCGGTCAAGGGCCTCCCCATCGGGGGCTGACGCCGTTACGCCGGTGATCGCAGGCCGGTGATTTCAGAAGGGACCCGGGGTTTGCCGCCCTGGGTCCCTTTTCGTTGTGTGTCGTGTGCGGGCCGGTGGGGGTTGTTCGCGCCCGCGCGGCGGAGCCGCACGTGGGCACAGCCCCGCGCCCCTGACGGGGCGCTCCGACACAGGCTTGTTCTAGGCGAGCCGCTCCACGGCCGCCCGTACGCGTTCGTCCGTCGCCGTCAGGGCCACGCGGACGAAGTTCTCGCCCGCCTCGCCGTAGAAGTCGCCCGGTGCCACCAGGATGCCGCGGTCGGCCAGGTGGGACACCGTCTGCCAGCAGGACTCGTCCCGCGTCGCCCACAGGTAGAGGCTCGCCTCGCTGTGCTCGATGCGGAAGCCGTGGGCCACCAGCGCTTCGCGGAGGAGGCCACGGCGGGACGCGTAGCGCTCGCGCTGTTCCTGGACGTGGGTGTCGTCGGAGAGGGCCGCCACGACCGCCGCCTGCGTCGGTGCCGACGTCATCATGCCGCCGTGCTTGCGGATCTCCAGGAGGGGGCCGAGCACCGCCGGGTCGCCGGCCAGGAAGGCCGCGCGGTAGCCCGCCAGGTTGGACCGCTTGGAGAGGGAGTGCACGGCCACGATGCCGTCGTACGAGCCGCCGTTCACGTCCGGGTGCAGGACCGAGACCGGGTCGGCCTCCCAGCCCAGTTCGAGGTAGCACTCGTCGGAGAAGACCAGGACGCCGTGGGCGCGGGCCCAGGCGAGGATCTCCGTCAGCTCCTGCTTCGGGAGGACCCTGCCCGTGGGGTTGGACGGGGAGTTCAGCCAGAGGAGCTTCAGGTTCGCCGGGTCCAGGTCGCGCGGGTCGTCGTAGACCTCGTACGCCGCGCGGGCCAGCCGGGCGCCGACCTCGTAGGTGGGGTACGCGAGGCGCGGGTAGGCGACCTTGTCGCCGGGGCCGAGGCCCAGCTGGGTGGGGAGCCAGGCGACGAGTTCCTTGGAGCCGACGATCGGCAGGACGTGGCGGTGGGTGACGTCGCGGGCGCCCAGGCGGCGCTCGACCCAGCCGGTGATCGCGTCGCGCAGCGCCGGGGTGCCCCAGACCGTGGGGTAGCCGGGCGAGTCGGCCGCGTCGATCAGGGCCTTCTGGATCAGGTCGGGGACCGGGTCCACCGGGGTGCCGACCGAGAGGTCGACGATGCCGTCCGGGTGCGCCGCTGCCGTCTTTTTGTACGGCTCCAGCTTGTCCCAGGGGAAGGTGGGCAGACGGTCGGAGACTGCGGACACGGTCACTGGCTCACTTTCTTCGGTACGACCGGTGCTGCCGGTACGACCGGCGCGTCCGGCACGGCAAACGCCTCGGTCCCGCAGGCGCCGATCGGGTGCGATCAGGCCGTACGGGACCGAGGCGGCACGGTGGTGCGGCGGGCCGCCGGTACGGGTTACTCGGCCTGCGGGGGCAGCGCGGCGACGAAGGGGTGGTCGCGCTCGATCAGGCCCAGCTTGCTGGCGCCACCGGGAGAGCCGAGCTCGTCGAAGAACTCGACATTGGCCTTGTAGTAGTCCTTCCACTCCTCCGGAGTGTCGTCCTCGTAGAAGATCGCCTCGACCGGGCAGACCGGCTCACAGGCGCCACAGTCAACGCATTCGTCCGGGTGGATGTACAAGGACCGCTGGCCCTCGTAGATGCAGTCGACCGGGCACTCCTCGATGCACGCCTTGTCCTTCACGTCGACACAAGGCTGCGCGATGACGTAGGTCACGCTGTCGTTCCTCCTCGATTGGGCGCTGGCGGGCCTCCGTAGGCTCCGCCGCCTGGCGCGCGGGAGCGCGGCGTCGTCGATGCCCGCCTCTAGTATCTCCGTTCTTGGGCATGATCCGAACAGGAGGGGTGAACTGACCAGTGGAAATCTCGGCCGCAGGACGCTTCGAGGTCCGTATCACCGCTGCTGACGTGGGTAAACGGGTCTCTGTGCGCCGTTTGACCGGAAATGACGTCACCGAGGCGAAGTTCACCGACACGGTGGGTGTTCTCACATCATGGAACGACGACGGCATGCTGACGATCACACGGCGGGACGGGGAGATCGTCCGGATACCGGAGTCCACGCTGGCGGCGGCCAAGATCGTGCCGGCCGCTCCGGCGCGTCGCCGGGGACCGGCGGCGACATATCGGGAACTCGCGCGTGTCGCCTCGCGCGGCTGGCAGCCGGTGGAGAGCGAGCGGCTGGGCGAGTGGGAGCTGCGGGCCGCCGGAGCGTTCACCCGGCGGGCCAACAGCGTCCTGCCGCTCGGCGACCCGGGGCTGCCGCTCGACGCGGCCCTGGATGCCGTACGGCGGTGGTACGGCGACCGCGGGCTGCCCGCGTACGTGCAGACCGCGACCGGCGCCGAGGGCACGCAGGAGCTGCTCTGCGCGGAGCTGGAGCGGCGGGGCTGGGTGCGTGAGGTGAGCGCCGAGCTGTGGATCGGGGCACTGGCGCCGGTGGCGGACCGGGCGGAGGGCGCCGGTGTGGTGCTCTCCCGGTCGGCCGACGAGGCCTGGCTGGCGCGCTACCAGCGCAAGGGGGTCAGCGAGGTCGCCTTGCGGGTGCTGGGCGCAGGGCCGTCCGTGTGGTTCGCGACCGTTCCCGGCGAGGGTGCCCCGGCGGCCATCGGGCGGTTGGTGGTGGACGGCCGGTGGGCCGGGTTCGCCGCCGTCGAGGTGGATCCGGCGTTCCGGCGCCGGGGGCTGGCCACCGAGGTCATGGCCGCGCTCGCCCGGCGGGCGCTGGAGGAGGGCGCGTCGGCGGCCTGGCTCCAGGTGGAGGCGGAGAACACCGGGGCGCGGGCGATGTACACCGGGCTGGGGTTCGAGGCGCACCACGCGTACCACCACTACAGGGCGCCGGGGGCGGACGGCCGCTGAGGCCCGCCGCGGTACGGATCGTTCCGGAAGGGCACCAAACAGCTATGCATCCCCCGTATCCAGATCCCGATCCCGGTCCACGTCCGCAGCTGCGTCCGCCGTCGCCGGAGCGGGCCGCCGAGGTGCGGGAGCGGTTCGCCGCGGAAGCGCGGTCCGAGCGGCCCGATCTGACGACGCTGTGTCTGCTGCTGGGCGCGGCGGCCGACGGCTCGCTGGACGAGGCCGGGATCGACGCGGCGCAGATGGAGCTGGACCGGCTGGCCGGGCAGCTGCCGTACCGTCCGGGCGGGCCGCTCGCCTGGGCCACGGCGGCGCACCGGGTGCTGGGCGAACGGTTCGGCTTCCACGGCGTCGCCGCGGACTACCGCCGGCTGGGGTCCTCCCTGCTGCACGAGGTGCTGCGCCGGCGGCGCGGGCTGCCGATCCTGCTGTCCGTGGTGTGGCTGGAGGTGACGCGGCGGGCGGGGGCGCCGGTGTACGGGGTCGCGCTGCCGGGGCACTTCGTGGTGGGGTTCGGGCCGGCGGAGGAGCAGGTGCTGGCCGATCCGTTCGACGGGGGGCGGGTGCTGAGCGGGGCGGACGCGCAGACGCTGGTGGTGGGGGCGGCGGGGGTGCCGCTGGAGCCGGCGATGCTGGAGCCGGCGGATCCGCTGGACGTCGTACGGCGGATCCTCAACAACGTTCGGGCGTGGGCGGCGGCCCGGCCGGAGCGGTCGGAGGTGGGCCTGTGGGCCGTGGACCTGTCGCTGCAGATGCCCGCGCACCCGGCCCGCCTGCGGTACGACCGGGCACGGCTGCTGGTGGAGCGGGGCGACTTCGTCGACGGCGCGGAGGAGTTGGAGGAGTACGCCGAGTTGATCGACGTGGTGGACGAGGGAGCGGCGGAGAAGGTCCGGGGCGAGGCACGGGCGGCGCGGGCCCGGCTGAACTGAGCGGCGCCGGAGGTCTCTCCGTCGCGAGCGCCCCCGGTCCGCTACAGCCAGCCCTTCTCCCTCGCGATGCGGACCGCTTCCGCCCGGTTGCGTACCGCCAGCTTCTGGATGGCCGTGGAGAGGTAGTTCCGTACCGTCCCCTGCGAAAGGTGCAGGGCCGCCGCCAGTTCCGCGTTCGTGGAGCCGTCGGCCGCCGCGCGCAGGACCTCCCGTTCGCGGTCGGTCAGGGGGTTGGCGCCCTCCGCCAGGGCCGCCGCGGCCAGGGTGGGGTCGATGACGCGCTCGCCGGCCAGGACCTTGCGGACGGCCTCGGCGAGTTGGGCGGCGGGGGCGTCCTTGACCAGGAACGCGTCGGCGCCCGCCTCCATCGCGCTGCGCAGATAGCCGGGCCGTCCGAAGGTGGTGAGGACGACCAGCTTCACGGCGGGCAGCGCCTTGTGCAGCTGGGCCGCCGCCTCGATGCCCGTGCAGCCCGGCATCTCGATGTCGAGCAGGGCGACGTCGATGTCGTGCTGCCGGGCCGTCGGCAACACCTCGTCGCCGCGGGCGACCTGGGCCACGACCTCGATGTCGTCCTCCAGGCCCAGCAGGGCGGCCAGCGCCTCGCGGACCATCGACTGGTCCTCGGCGAGGAGGACCTTGATCGTGCTGCTCATGCCCGGGATCCTACGGCCCCGCCGGCGCCGAGCGGGACCCGGGCGACCAGCCGGAATCCGTGCTTCAGGCGCCCCGCCTCCAGCGTGCCGCCGGCCTTCTCCAGCCGCTCGGTAAGACCGGTGAGGCCGTTGCCGGGGCCCTTGCCGGAGCCGCCCGAGCCGTTGTCCTCGACGGCGAGTTCGAGGACCGGGCCGTCCAAGGTCTGGCGGCGCAGCAGCTCCACCGTGCAGGCCCTCGCGCCGCTGTGCCGGACGACGTTGGTGATCGCCTCGCGCAGCGCCCACGCGAGCGCCGCCTCGCCGTCCTCGGGCACTCCGGCGAGGTCGGGGTCGGCCGGGACCTCGGCGGTGACCGCGGCGGCGGTCAGGGCGACCTGGGCGCCGGCCAGTTCGTCGGCGAGCCGGGGCCGCCGGTAGCCGGTGACCGCCTCGCGGACGTCCACCAGGGCCTGCCGGCTGACCTGTTCGATGTCGGAGACCTGCTGGGCCGCCTTGTCGGGGTGGTCGGGGAGCATCCGGCCGGCCAGCTCGCTCTTCAGCGTGATGAGGGAGAGCGAGTGGCCGAGCAGGTCGTGCAGGTCGCGGGCGAGGCGCAACCGCTCCTCGTTGGCGGCCAGTTGGGCGACGGTGGCGCGGGCCCTGCGCAACTCGATGGTGGTGGCGACGAGTTGCCGTACACCTGTCATGGAGAAGCCGACCAGCGACACCACCAGGAACAGGCCCCAGGCCTCGTCCATGTCGTGGACGTACCAGCCCGCCAGCATCATGGCGGCGGTGGTCAGCGGGATCGTCCAGTAGGCGACCCGCAGCGGGAAGGTCACTCCGCACATCACGGAGACGTACACGAACAGACCGAACCAGGAGCCACCGAGGGTGAAGGCCAGGGTGACCGCGAGCGTCCCCTCCACGACGATCGCGGCGGTGACGATCCAGCCGCGAAAGGGCCGGCCCATGGAGCGGAAGACGATGGACAGGTAGATCCCGACGAAGGCCGTCAGGCCCACCCAGCCGGCCACCGTGACCCCGGTGGTGTGGTGGCCGGAGGCCAGGTCGTCCGCCGGGGAGGCGAGGAAGACCAGCCACGGCAGGACCCACACCATCTTGCGCATCGCCTCGCGCCGGCTGCGGGGCGGCTGGCCGATGCGCACCAGCCGGTCCGCCCGGGCTTCGTCCTCGGACCGCAGGTCTTCCGTCATCGTGCTCACGCCTTCAGCGTGTCCTTCCGGTACAGCCAGGCCGCGCCGCCGGCGAAGAGGGCGAAGAAGACGACGAGGATGGCGATGTCCTGGGCCTTCGGGGCCTGGCTCTGCTCGATGGCCCGCCCCAGTGCAGCGTACGCGTGCGTGGGCAGCCACTTCGCGATGTCCTGGAGCCAGGTCGGGAAGGAGGAGGACGGCCACCACAGTCCGCCGAGGATCGACAGACCGAAGTAGGTGATCATCGTGATCGGGCGGACCGCGTCCCCGGAGGCGAGGTAGCCGATGGCGACGCCGAGCGCGGCGAAGACCAGGCTGCCGGCCCAGATGGCGCCGGTGAGGGCGAGCCACTTCCAGGCGTCGAGGCGTACGTCCTTCACCGTGGCGGCGATCACGAAGACGACCACGATGGAGGGCAGGCTCACCACGGCGGCGCTGGCGGTCTTGGCGAGGACGTAGCCGCGCCCGGGCAGGGTGGTCAGCCGCAGCTGCCGTACCCAGCCGCTCTCGCGCTCCCGGGCGATGCGCTCGCTGTTGCCCATCAGAACGGCGGTGAGGGCGCCGAAGGAGGCCATGGAGACCATCACGTAGGCCGCCAGGGAGAGCCCCGAGCCGTCGACGGTCTGGCTGGTGTCGCCCTGACTGGCGACCAGCAGGAAGATGATCGACGGGTAGATCACCGAGAAGAACAGGAACTTGCGGTTGCGCAGGGCCCGGGCGAGCTCCAGCTTGATCAGGGCGTTCATGACTGCGTGACCTCCTGGGCCTCCTGGGCCTCCTGGGCCTCCGTGATGGCGACGAACGCCTGCTCCAGGCCGAGCCCGGCGACTTCGAGGTTGCGAGGGTAGACACCCAGGCCGTAGAGGGCGTGGACGGTGGCGTCGGCGTCGGACGACTGCATGCGGACGGTCTGGCCGCTCCCCGCGGAGGAGCCGCTTTTTGACACAGTGACGGCGGTGAGGAAGGGCAGCGCCCGCAGCGGCTCCTCGTCGATCTCGCCCTCCAGGTCGAAGGAGATCCGGCGCGCTCCCGCCTTCGCCTTGATCTCGGCTGCCGTTCCGTCGGCGAGCAGCCGCCCGCGGTGCAGCACCAGCACCCGGTCGGCGATGGCGTCGGCCTCTTCGAGGTAGTGCGTGGCGAACAGGACCGTCCGCCCCTGGTCGGCCTGTTCCCGCATGGTGGCCCAGAAGGCCTGGCGGGCGGAGACGTCCATGCCGGTGGTCGGCTCGTCCAGGACGACCAGGTCGCTGTCGCCGGCGGTCGCGAGCGCGAAGCGGACGCGCTGGGACTGGCCGCCGGAGAGCTTGTTGACCTTGCGGTCGGCGATCCCCGAGATGCCCGCGCGGGCGAGGACGTCGCTGACCTTGTAGGGCTTCGGGTGCAGATCGCAGGCGAGCTTGACCAGCTCGCGCACGGTGACCTCGTCCATCAGACCGCCGCTCTGCAGCATCGCGCCCACCCGGCCGGCGACGATGGCCTCGCGCGGGGTCATGCCGAAGACGCTCACCGAGCCGGTGTCGGCCTGCTTGAGGCCGAGCAGCAGATCGAGCGTGGTCGACTTGCCCGCGCCGTTGGGCCCGAGCAGGGCCACGGTCTCCCCCGGGTGCAGCCGCAGCGAGAGCCCGTCGACGGCCCGCGCCTTCCCGTAGGTCTTGCTCACCTGGTCGAACCCGACCACCACCGGGGCACCGGTGGTCGTCGTCGCCGCTGTCGTTGTCATGCCGTCCATGCTGACGGCGAGGGCATGGCCGGGGTCAGTGCCGACCGTCCGGAGTGCCGTATGACAGATGTCATCCGCACGGCGTGACACGCGAGAGGGGGGGGGCCCGGACGCACCGGGCGGCCCCCCCACCAACAGGGGGGCAGCACGGGGTGGTGTGGATTAGCCCCCGCCCCGCCCC
>NZ_JBHXSK010000017.1:0-1577 GCF_042716195.1 Streptomyces sp. NPDC058683 | reverse complement strand
CCGGTGGGGGGACCGCCCCCCCCGCGCGGTCGCCCTATTACTTTTTGACCCCCGCCGGGGGGCCCCGGGTTGGGGGGGCGCCCCGGTACTCACCGGGCGCCCCCCTCTCACAGTGGGCGTCAGCTCGGGTTGGTGTCGATGACCCCGGTCCGCTCCGCCGTCGTCTTGCCGACCAGCGCCTTGCGCAGCGCGGAGGCGACGTCCTGCGGGGTGACGGCCGTCTTCTGGCCGGTGCCCCGGGTGATCAGCACGCCGTCGAAGGTGGCGCCGTACGCCTTCTTGAGGGCGTCGAGGTCGTACGTCTCGACCAGCTTGCCGTCGACGGCCTTGAAGCCGAGGATCTTCGGCAGCGACAGCGCGCCGAACGGGATGCTGTGCACCGCGTCCGTCTGCACGATGACGTTCTTCGACATCGCCGGCTCCGCGAAGTCCTTCATCTCGCGGTCGACCTCCGCGTTGGAGACCGTCGGCTGCACGGTGGTCGTCGGTACGGCGACCGCGGAAGCCGCGTTCGTCTCCACCATCGACTCGTACGCCTGCTCGACCGCCTTCGTGGAGGCGGCCGCGTCGATGCCCTTGCCCGCCTTGCCGTAGACCGCGACGGCCTTCCCCGAGGTGAACTTGATCGTGCCCTCGGTGGCCGAGCCCGAGCCGCTGCCGAGGCCCTTGAGGGCGGCCTGGAGCTTCTCCTCGTCGACCGGCATGACGGGGGCGACGACCCGCTGCCGGCCGAACAGGGCCCCGATCACGGAGACCGGGTTGTAGTCGCTCTTGGCGGCCTCCTCGACCGTGGACTGCATGTCGAACTGCAGGCCCGCCTGGTCCGGCGGCAGTGAGACGGCCTTGCCGTCGACCGACAGCTTCAGCGGCTTGTTCACCCGCGTGCCGAACGCGTCGTCGAGCTTCTTGACGGCGTCGTCGCGGGTGCCGCCGCCGATGTCGACGCCGAGCACCGTGGTGCCCTTGGGCACGTCGGAGTGGTTCATCAGGAGCCCGGCGCCGTAGACACCGAGACCGGCGACCACCACGACACCGACGAGCAGCGGCAGCTTGCCGCGCTTCTTCTTCGCCTTGCCCTTGCCCTTGCTCTTGGACTCGGCCGGGGGCGGCGAGACCGGTTCGGGCAGCTTCGGGGGCGTGTGCGGCAGCGGGCCGTCGCCGGGCGCGCCCGGCGCGAACGGAGAGTTCGCACCCGACGGCACGACCGGGATGCCGCTGGTGACGGTGTGTCCGGAGACGTTGTCCGCCGGGGATCCGTAGCCGGGCGTGCCCGGCTCGGGGGCGGGCTTCTGCGGGGTGAGGATCGCGGTGTCGTCGCTCAGGCCGCCGCCGGGGCCGAGGCCGGGACCGGCGGGGGCGGTGCGCGCGCCGGGTCCGGCCTGGGCGTGACGGCCAGGGCCGCCCGGACGGCCACCACGGCCGGCGGGGCCGCCCGGCGCGCCGAAGGGCTCACCGCCGTTGAAGGGCGCGCCGCCCGGACCGCCGGGGCCGGCGAAAGGCTCGCCGCCGTTGACCGGCGGGATGAACGGGCCGTCGCCGGTGACCGGGCCGCCGGTGGGGCCCGCCGGGCCCTGCGG